>CAYWMU010000090.1:0-8295 GCA_964459395.1 uncultured Bacteriovorax sp. | reverse complement strand
GGGATTCCGCTCCAGGGACTTACAGAGTGATCAGAGTGAGGACCCAAGTAACCTACGTTGAGTCGAGTAGGCCCCAATGGCAGGTCACCTTAGGAACAAATTTCCAACAATATAAAACTAATCATTACGAATACTATCTGGATATTGATGTTGATAATAATATCATCGGCGGGAAATGGATTAGTAGAGATAGACCGGATTTTATTTGGCAAAAAAGAAGGCCTGCTCGGTATGCAGGCCTTCTATCAGAAGTGGGAAGACTACTTTACGAATAGAAGTCTAAAGGTCGATGACTAACTGTTGGCCGCCGAAATTTGACTTTTCTAACTCGTAAGAGACACCCCTCTTGTCTAAGAATGTCGTATGGCTACGACAGTCCCAACCTTGATCAACAATTTTAATATTAATTGGGCCTTGAGGAACCTTGAAATATTCAAGAGAAATGGTCATTGGCGCAGTAGATCTATTAACCGAATACTGCTGTTTACCAAGACACTCATCAAGGACAGTTTCATTATCGATTATGAGTTTTGTTTTTTCAGGGAAGTTCTGTCCTTGTAAAACAAGTTTCCAATCAACGCTGGTAAGGCAATCTAAACGATCACAAACAGTGTTAAGTTCAACTCCTTTCTTCTCCTTAGACGAAGAAGATGAATCACTTCCACAAGCAACCATCATAAGAAGTACCGAGAGACTTAAAAGGGACAAAGAATTTCTTTTGCTCATTTTCCAGATCCTTTTACAGGGTTAATGTCATGTAGTGCTTTTTAAATCATCACTAGTGCGCTGTAAAAGACACGGCCTAGCAAAAGACGAGCATGCTCAAAGCATTGGCCCAAAGTGACACTTTAAGAAAATTTATTACTTAGCATCTCAAAATGAGGGATTATTCAATGTCTTATTAATTTTTCATCAAGATTTATTTCATCATTTAAACTATAATCTCCTCTATGAAGATTGTTTTTAATCCCAGTTCCAACTTAAAACTCCTCCAATATGGAATTGAGATTCCGGTCACAGATTTCCGAGATGAACTCATTGCTACTGCAATGAAAGAAAACAATATCCCGGTAGAAACAATCAACACCCAACTGAGTGAACTCTCTATAGAAGATATTCTCCGGGTTCATAAAAAAGAATTCATCTTTCGACTCAATCATCAAGATACATTGATTCATGAAATCATGAATTGCTTTGAACTCATCAATAGCGATGGAAGCTACAATCGCTATAGTCCGCACAAAGCAACTGCAAGAATTGAAGATCTTTACCAATGCGTTCTACAAAAAGTAGAAACAGCTCACTATGCAGCTCAATACTGTCTTAGAGGTGAAGATGCTTTTCTTCTTGGCGGAGGTTTTCATCACGCCATGAGTTTTGGAGGAAGAGGTTTCTGCCTTCTAAATGATATTGTTATTACATTAGAGAAGCTACGATTTGAGAAGAAAATCAAAACGGCCTGGATTATTGATGTGGATGCACACAAAGGTGACGGATGTGCAGAACTGACTCAAAACATTCCAGAAATTTCGACCCTAAGTATTCATATGAAGTCAGGCTGGCCTCTCGATTTGCCCCATGGGCCTTGGAATATTCCAAGCACAGTGGACATTGAAATTGAAAGTGGTGAGGAAAATACATATCACCAAAAACTCAAGGATGGACTCGAAGAACTCTCCAAGAAGTCACAAATTCCTGATATGGCCATTGTTGTTTTAGGTGCAGACCCATACGAAAAAGATGAACTTCCAAGTGCTTCAAAACTTAACTTAACACTTGAAGAGATGCTAAAGAGAGATCTTTTGGTTTATCAATTTCTTAAAGACCACCAGATTCCTGCTCTTTACGTGATGGGAGGAGGATATGGCGCCCACTCTCACGTCCCGTACGTCCAGTTCTTGCTTCAGGTTTATAATAATTACAAGAAGTCACAAATTTAGACTAAATTCACTATACTTCAATTCATGAAAACGACTTTTATCATACTGTTGAGCATGCTCTCAAGATTGTCATTTGCCCATGAAATGCCAGAGCATTCACGCTACCAAATCTTGGTAACAGATCCGACTACGTCAACAGTTACAGAAGAAAGCTTCAAATCAATTCCAACAATCATACATTCACTTAATCAAGCAAATTATCATAAGGAAAATATCAGTGTGTCTCTAAATCTTAAGTGGGATGTACCCTATTTTTCCGCATGGGTTAAAGATGAAGCCCCAAGAAAGTACTCTATGAATTTTTGGGGAGGGATCGCACGAATTCCTGGAATGAACGACAATGCCCACGCCCTTACCGCTTGTCATGAAGTAGGTCATTTACTAGGAGGAGAACCTCGTTTAACAATCCCATCTTTCTTATGGGCGACTTCAGAGGGGCAGTCGGATTACTATGCAACATCTGTTTGTTTAAAAAGTTACTTTGACCTACTGGAAAAGATGGGAAAACTAGAAGAACCCCAAGTTGATCAAAAACTTTATACCCGTTGCTTAACTAATTATGACGAGACAAGAGACTTTCTCATTTGCTTAAATATCATGGAAGGGATCGAAGGTTTCTCCCATCTTCTTCATCATTTAGACTCTAAAAAAACTAAACTAGATTTTAATAAAAAAAGCGCTAAGGTCAAAGCGACAATACTCAATTCTTATCCTGAACCACAGTGTAGAATCGAGACTCTCATTGCAGGAAACTTTTGTTCGCCAGAAGAGTATCCTTGCTTAGGAAAAGAAAACGCAAGACCTCAATGTTGGTTCGTAGACTGAAACAATCGCTTTGTTTCAAAATATATATAGCTGGGAAGTGCCAGTGACAATGGAAATAGATAAAAAATGGCACGGAAGCAAACCAGACTTGCAAGCACTTGTGGGTGATAATTGGTAGGAGTCAAGCTTAGAAATATAGCTTCTAATACTCCGAGCCCTGAAGGTATATGAGTTAAAACACCAGCGATGGCCGCGACTAAAAAAGTCGTCAGAACTTCATAGTAACTGAATGGAATATTAAAAAAACTAAAAAGTTGATAAATCATCAAGCCTTGTAGTGACCATTGGAGGCAACCAAAAAAGACCTGGGCCACGCCCAATTTGAAAGTGGGTAATTTGAAGAGAGAATTATTTATGTTAAAAGACAATCCCTTAAAGCAGGCAATTAAATACAGAAAGCTTATTGTTAGAGCAGCGAATGCGATGAATTTAACTAAAGAAGCGGATACCATCGACAGAAATACTGGCGGTGAAATCAAAATAATGAGACCAAAAATAAATAAGTATGCCACCCAATTAGAAAGTGATGAAAAGATTACGATCAAATGTATTTTGAGAGGTTGAACTCCAATTTTGGAATAAAGTCTATAGCGCACCCCTACACTTCCTAATATTGCCCCAAAGTTTAAATTTAAAACATAACTAATCAATGCCACTATCGCTACTCTCAGCCGAGAGACCTTTTCACTTATATAAGTTATGGCCAATTGATCGAATGACATGAGGATCATGAGATTAAGGAAGGCAAGTATCCCAACTTGAAAAATAATCGTCTCATCTAAAAGTGCTAGAGACGCTTTTACTTCTCCCCAATTGATACCTGTGAGTCCCTTGTATAAAGCAAAGAGAAAGTAGATAATAAAGAGAGCAGTAAAGAAAGGAATGATCTTCTTAAATTTAGAGAATGTCATAAGCCGTCTTCATGGAAAAGAGTAAGAAAATCATTATTAATGTTATAATAGACCAAAAAAGGGTTTTAGGAACAGCCTTTTTCATATCAACAAATGAGGAAATAAGGAGCATAGGCTTTTCTTTAAGTGATAGAACACCATACTCTAAATTCTTCATCGTCCGAGGATAATAATTTTGGTATTTATTTATATTGGTCAGCACAGAGACTGAATCATCATAATCTTCTAGCTGAATCCCTAAATGTTCGCAAAGTAGAGTTTTAAAAATGTCTTTAATAAACCTTTCATTCTTCTCGTTAATTGCTTCAAGATTCATATTCATTTCTCGATCAACTCTCATGGATCTGTAATTTAAATTTGCAGAACCTAGTGTGATAAATTTTCCATCTACAATCATAATCTTTGAATGAACTTTTAAAAATTTTCTTTCTGACTCTTCAGGGATAGATGGATAATAAAATCCCAGTCTATTATACTTATTGGCCTTTTCAAGAATTCTCTTAATTTCATTTCTTCCATTGATATAGATGGCCCTTTCAAAACTACCTAAATAGTTCAATGGTAAAACAATAATAACTTCGGGACCATCTTGTTTCTCTAGTTGTTTGGCAAGAGCTTTAGCAATTGATTCACAAGTAAAGTATTGGTTCTCTATATAGATAAATTTTTTTGCAGACATTATAGCATCAATATAGAGCGATTCTATTTCATAGGCCTTCAAGGCGGGATCAGTCCGTGAGAGAGAAGCAATTGTGTCTTCAATATAAGGATAAGGAGTTTCAATTTTTATTTGTCGTTCAGGAAACTGTTCGATATTGACGTAATCAGGATTAAGTCTTGCTTGCATCATGATACGCATTTTTTCAAGTAGAGAGCCTTTGAAAATAAATTGAGCATCATGAATGGGTAAATACGAAGGGTTCTCTTTTCCCCGAAGGTCAGAACCCAACAAATGATCCGAAGTATCCCAACGATTCACCGAAACATCCATTCCTCCTAAGAATCCACATGAATTATCGATGAGTACTAACTTTTCGTGAAATGAACCAAAGGCAAATGGGGAGCGATCGTTTTTAAAATTTACTCTTGGATGCCCTAGCTCTCTCCACTTCCATTCGGAGAGACGTTCTCTTGAAAATTTTAAGTACAATCCGGGCTTCCAACACAGTATCTTAATCTTCAAATTTTCATTCTGACTTACAAGAAAAGAAAAATATTTTCTTAAATCAGAAGGGAATCTACTTGATACCTTCCCGAGATTTAGCTTACTTTCCATCTCCCAAGCTGTAATAAAAATATTTTTGCGGGCCTGGGGTAAAGCTTCGAAAAAAGCAGAATAATATTTATCAGCATCTAAAAGAAAGCCCAGATGGTTTACTTTATCGATACACCACACATTTTTATTCTGAACGCAAACATTCATGGGCACTATCTTACCTAGTCGGGCCAGAAAGTATTGGAGCAGCGATTATTGAGTAAACAACTATAATCACTAAGTTTTTTGAAATAATTAATTTTAAATAAACTTTGTGACGAGATACGAGAGATGAGTGCTCTCAAATTACCTCACAATGAAACCGACAATGCTCTTACGACCTTAATTCAATTTAAGGATGTATGGTATGAAGGCAAGTTCCATAGTTTTAACCCGGACGATCTATCGGCCTTACTCATTCTTCAGAAGGTAACGGACAAACAAGTTTCCTATGAGAGGGCCTTTCGAGGATGGAGGAACTCTCCTATCGCACAAGAAAGAAGAAGCCCTGGGCGGGCCTTTTATAGTTGGCTAAATAAACATCACCTCTCTATTATTTGGAAGTATAGTGATTTTACTATCAATCCCATTCTCTCTTCTCCGCTTGCACCACGACATGAAGCAGATGATGAGTTTGCGCAAGGCCATAGTTTTGTCATTAAGCCACAAATGGTCGATGGAAGAAAAATTAAACTCTATGTTCAAGATCAGGACATGATTAAAATACTCAATTTGCATGTTGGTGAACCGACTTCCTTGGGAGAACTGACCCAAAATTATATTTGGCAGAGACTAAAATGGGAGAAAACCTTTATACCAGCTCCAACCTTTTTAGACTGGATAATAGCTAACGGTAAAAGACCACATGTGACTGAGGGTGAACTGGGATTTTTTCCTCAAGTAAGTTTTAGCCCATCTTGAATTGATCTTTAATTCTTCTAGCTCATACTAAAATCTCCATAAGGAGGAATTATGAGCAGATTCTCAACACCTAAGCCAAATAAAAATAAACAGCAAGAAAGCGAAAAGGAAAGGATTGAAGAGCAAAGAGCTTCAGAACCGGTGCAGTCTGATGATGAATTAATTGATGAAGCTATTGATGAGTCATTTCCTGCATCAGACCCACCAGGATACAGATCCAAGTCATCTGTAGATCAAGAAATACGTCCTGATTAATTAGATTTTACTTATGCTGATATTTTAGTGAATATCAGCAATCATTTTCTTATCGTCAAAATTGAGATCTGCATTTCGATAACAGTCTTTTATGAAAAAGTCCTTTTCAAAAATCTCGCATTCATAATCTTTCCGAATGGCCAAATGCCTTTCATCTTGATGAACAAACGATAAAGAAAAAATAAATAGAAGAAAAACTACTACCTTCGTCATATGTAGTAGTTATGCAGAAATTAGACCAAGAATCCTTTGTAAAGTAATTCAAGGTGCTGGTCCACCAAACTCTGTCTGAAATCAGGATCTTTTAAATCAAAATCAGTATTCACATCAGAAAAGAGAACGTGCATAAAATAAGGAGAGATAATAAAATCGACCAAGGCCCTAGGATTAAAATCCTTTCTAATAATATTCTGTTCCTGAGCAAGAGCAAAAAAGTTGGTCATGGCCTCAGGTATTTTTTGGAAATAGGCCTGAACGTTAGCATTCTCCTTAATAATCTTCATATCGCGGGAAATGATGCGAATTGTAGCGGTATGCTCTATTGAGCTGTCATAAAATTGATTTAAAAAAATTTTAAGCTTCACTTTGAAGTCTTCCGTGCTTTCAGGCGGAGTTAGAATACTTTCCGCTGCCTTAACCTTAACTTCGGCCCCCGCTATTATTGTGGCGTGAAAAAGTTCTTCCTTACTGCCAAAGTAATAAGAGATAGCGCTTACATTGCAACCGGCCTTATTACAGATGGCCCTTACGCTTACGCCATCAAAACCGTATTCAGCGAATAAATCTCTAGCAATTTCAATAATCTGGCTTTTTGTGTCTTGCATATAAATGATTTTACAACTACTGATATGGAAAAAATACTTAATTTAAACAATTTGTGAATAAATTCAAACAAACGATTGAAAAAGAGTCATTAGTTCGCTACATATAGCAGCAATGAAATTTTTAATTCTCTTAACGATATTTAGTAGCTCTTGCGTTATAGCGGGTAACGACTTGTTAGAAGGGCAAGCAAGTCAGGAAAAGCTTGTTCTTCAAGATTTAGAGCAGATTCAAAATCATGGGAAGAAGTGGCATTCTAAACTTAAGAAGGCCACGACAGCTGTAAAACCTATGACTGTTCGTCCAATCCAACATGAAGGCTAAAATACTACTTTTTCTCATTATTCTTTTCATCCCTTTTATTTGCTTTGCTTCATCTACTGATGAGTTCCGAGATCTCTTCGACTCTACTTACTCTCGTGATAATTCCTTCTGCCAATATAATAATGCTCGATTTGAATTGCAGATTAGATCTCTAGATCGCTACTCTCAACCCAATGACAGAGATTATGGCGAATATCCTTTTATAGTTCAAAAAGGAATTCGCTATAAAATGAATTTCAAAGGAGATATTGGGAGATATCGAATGATTTATGCCAAAGAAGAAGAGTGCTCTAAATCTTTGGCCATTCCTCTCAATAAGGAAGAGATAACTCTTTTCTATGCTCAGGATCATCGGCCTTTTCCAGACCTACTCGTATTAGTCCGTTACAATACACAAAAGAATTCTGCCCGAGTTATCCACACTAATTTACCGATCCAGGATTATTATCAAATAAAAGACAAACTTTTATTCTCAAGTTATGTTTCTAAAACTAATATTAGTACAACCGATTTTGATGGGGCCACATATACTCATATGAAATCGTCACTTCCTCTTTGGAAAATGTACTATCAGGGTAAGATTAATAATGATCCTCAGAGTACTTTTAATCAATTTGAGTGGAATCACTACTTCAAGAATCTTGATGAATTTAAAGACCACTTTGAATGGGATAAAAGCAGAATGGTTTTTAAGAAAGATTCTTTCGAGCTCATTTTCAACTACGACCTCAAAAAAAGATGTCTCCGCGTTAAAGATGAGTGGAGATGTAAGGCCATTTAATCAAGCACCTTTAAGTTATTCTTAACTTATAACTTCATTTATTCTTTGTTCAAATATTTTTAGACAAGGAGGTCCTATGAAGTATTCAATTTTTTCACTTCTTATATTTTCGACCCTCATTGCTTGTTCTGAACCACGACAGGAAGAGGAAGCGAGCTATAATGATTTCTTTATGACACGTGGAGAGCGTGCGAAAAGTATTAAGGATCAAAACTACTCGGTAACCCCAGGCGCATCTCCAGTAATTGAAGAGAGTCGAAT
>CAYWMU010000089.1:0-10024 GCA_964459395.1 uncultured Bacteriovorax sp. | reverse complement strand
CTTTCAAAAACCTTTCCCATCTATCAAAAAGAGCCAGGACTAAAAGGTTCAATCAAAGGTCTCTTCGTAAGAAAAAGCATTACAAAGTATGCCTTAAAAAATGTAAACCTTGAGGTTCACCCCGGACAAATTTTAGGCCTCATTGGTGCTAATGGGGCAGGAAAAACTACACTCGTTAAAATTCTCTCAGGTATTGTTCATCCTAGTTCTGGAGAAGTGAGTGTTATTGGTTTCAAGCCTTGGGAGCGCAGTAATATTTACCGAAAACAGATGTCTCTTATTATGGGACAAAAAAACCAAGTCTGGTGGGACTTACCGGCCTTGGATTCATTTCTCCTCTTAAAAGAAATTTATCAAATTGATGATAAAACTTATCAACATAATATTGATTACCTTTCAACGACTTTAGGTCTTAAAGATCATCTCAAAACACAGGTGAGAAAACTCTCCCTCGGTGAAAGAATGAAAGTCGAACTTATGGCGGCACTTCTTCATAATCCTAAAGTCATCTTCCTTGATGAACCTACTATTGGACTTGATATTACTTCTCAAAAAGCAGTACGTGAGTTTTTAAAAGATTACCGTGATAAGTATCAACCGATCATGATCCTAACTTCTCACTATATGGAAGATATTAAAGAGCTTTGTTCTCGTATCAATATTTTACGTGAAGGCGAAATCATTTACGATGGAGCTCTATTAGATATCCAAAGACTCATGGGAGACAAAAAGGTATTAAAAGTAACGACTCAAGATAAGACTTTTGAAGTTTCAATTGATCGAAGTGAACTAGCTACAAAAACGAGAGAGATTTTAGAATCTCACGAAGTTTTAGACCTTAACATCTTAGATCCCTCTATCGAAGACATCATTGATAACATCTTAAAACACGGATTGCAGAAATCATGAGAGGATTCTCATCCATTGTTGCAATGGAGATTCGAAAAATTCTCGCATATCGAACTGACTTCTGGGTGACCTTCCTAGGTCAGACCCTAATTCAGCTCCTGATCGCCCGCTCTCTTTGGCAGAATATATTTGAAACAAATGGAGTAACATCCATGCAGGGATTTAGTTTAGAGATGATAACACTCTACTATCTCCTCGTTCCTATCGGAGTTAGAATTCTTTCAGGACAAAATATTGGTTTTCTTTCGCAAGAAATTTACGACGGAACATTTACTCGCTACCTCATTTATCCTGTGAATGTGTTTGTGTATAAAAGTATCACTTACCTCACTCATTCTTTTTTTTATTGTATCCAATTCTTTTTTATCTATCTCATCTACCATCTCTTCTTTTCTCAAGGAAACATTGATCCCCAAGGACTTTTCTTAGGAATTTGTGTCTTCTTTATTGCAAGCATAAGTTATATGAGTATCTCAATGATTGTGGAACTCATCTCTCTTTGGGCAGAATACATTTGGGCCCTCATGGTCATGCTCAGGTTTTTTGTTACATTTTTTGGTGGTGGAATTATCCCGATGGATTTTTTTCCAGTATGGGCACAAACACTTCTCTCATATACTCCTTTTCCTTACCTCATCTCTCTTCCAGTAAAGACGACGATGAATCTTATTTCTATTTCAGAAACTCTCAATGGACTGCTGATTCTTTCCGTCTGGAGTATTGTTTTTTTTGGAATAGTTCACCTGATGTGGCGTAAGGGGCAAAAGTCATATGCAGGAGTTGGTATATGATGAGATATCTTATTCTCTATAAATACTTTCTTCGTTTCTCTTTTTCAAAAGCAATGGAGTTTAGAATTGATTTCTTTTTTAGATTCCTGATGGACATTATTTACTACGTTATCAATATCCTTTTTTTCCAAGTTATTTATCTCCATACGCCAATTCTAGCAGGATGGAGTCAAGATCAGATGATACTTTTCATTGCGGGTTATCTTCTCTGCGATGGATTGAATATGACTATCTTCTCAAATAACATTTGGTGGTTTCCTCAACTTATTAATCGAGGAGATTTAGATTACTATCTCATTCGACCAGTATCTCCTCTATTTTTTCTATCGCTTCGTGAATTTGCGGCTAATTCGTTGATGAATCTTTTAGTAGCGGTAGGTTTCTTTATCTATGCTCTCATGCAGTACCAAAGTCCTTTCACCGCATTTGATTTTATTTTTTATCTCTTCATGCTTTTTTGTGGAGTTATCCTCCAATATTGCATTCAGATGCTTTTTGTTCTGCCCTCCTTCTGGATTCAAAACAAGCGGGGCCTTATTGATTTCTTTTATGCAATTGCTTTAGCAGGAGAAAGACCAGATCGAATCTATAAAGGGTTTGTGCGAGTTCTCTTCACCTTTATTATTCCACTTTCACTGGTAGCTTCTTACCCTGCTCGCTTCTTTGTTGAACCCTTCAATCCTTGGCTTCTTGTTCACTTCTTTGGCATCTTCATTCTCTTTTGGGTCATTATGCTAACTGTTTGGAAGAAGGGAGTTTCCAGCTATTCCTCAGCTTCGAGCTAAAGTCGAAGGCGAAATATCCGACAAGAAGACTATGATAACAAGACTGCTAGGTGGACTGCTTTTGCTCACAGCATGTGGCAAGCAGGTCAATATCGACCATACGGCCTTAGAGGAAGCTTCCAAGCTTCAATCAACCTCATTTAAAGATGGGGTCATCAGTAAACCATCAAGAAGTAGTCCTTGTATTCAATATAGCGGCGCCTGTTACACCATAAGTGATTATTCTTCTCACCATGCTAAAAGTTTTATTGGTGGGGCCTCAAATGGGACTCGGGTTAAATTCAGCGGATATATTCAGAATACCAGCTGCCTAGTAGATAAAGTTCCCTTGAACGGCAAGTGCTTAAATATTTCAGAAATATACAGAAAATAAAAAGGCCCTCGAAAGAGGGCCTTGAGCTAAACTAACTTTTTACGATTCTATCTCTCCAGGCAACAACGTCTGGGGCAAGGTAATCATACTTCATTAAATCAACTGTATACTGTGAGAACTCGTAATCATGAGAGTGAGTAAGACACTCTGTAGGACAAACAGTCGTACAAAGCCCGCAGTAGCAGCATAGTGCAGTATCGATCACGAATTGAGTAAGCTTAAGACGAATGGCCTGACCATTGCTTGCTTTTCTAATCTCTGTACCTTCAGGGAACTTTTCAAATGCAATGTAGATACAATCTACAGGACATGCCATCGCACACTGAGTACAAGAGATACAGTTAAGAGAATCATTGAATAGACGCATACGAGCTCTTTCAGGAAGAACTTCTCGTACTTCTGGATATTCAATAGAAACGGGTTTCACTGACCATACATATTTGAATGTGATCCACATCGCACGAACAGTAGAAGTAACCCCTTCATAAAGAGATACGAAATAATCTTTTACAGAACCGGTCTGGTGAACTTGAGTGCTCATCGATCAACCTCTCCTAGTACGATATCAATTGAACCAACAGTTGCAACAAAGTCAGCAATCATCTGGCCCGGAGCTACACGAGGAAGCATTGATACGTGAGTAAAACATGGTGATTTAACTTTTAAGCGATAAGGTGTTTTGCCACCATCCTCTGAAACAAGGTGAATACCAAGCTCCCCACGAGGACATTCATGTCGCATATAAACTTCACCTTTTGGAAGTTTAATAATTTTTGGAACCTTGGCCATAATCGGACCTGGCTCTAGTTTTTCAAGAACTTGACGGATAATACGAATAGACTGAATAACCTCATTCATACGAACGATATAACGGTTATAAGAGTCACCTACTTGTCCAATTTCTCCAGTACCTACGCAAACATCGAAATCAAACTCTTCATATAAAGAGTATGGCATGTTCTTACGAAGGTCCCACTTGTATCCAGAACCACGAAGAACAGGTCCTGTAGCACCGAAATCAAAACAATCCTGAGTGCTCATTACACCAACATTGGCAGTACGGTTGATGAAAATTTTATTTGAAGAGTTAAGGTCATAATATTTTTTAGCCTCAACTTCCATTTCATCACAAAAAGCTGCTACACGTGCTAATTGCTCATCGGACCAATCGTTCCACAGTCCGCCAACCCAGATGTAGTTATAAAGCATACGCGCTCCAGAAACTTCTTCGAAAAGTCTAAGGATTTTTTCACGCATCTCAAACGCATAAAGGAATACTGTCTGAGGTCCAAGGTCGATAATATAAGTACCGAAAGCAACAAGGTGAGAAGCAATACGCTGAAGCTCTGCTGTCATGATACGAAGAAGCTCAGCACGACGAGGAACTTCCGTTCCAAGCATTTTTTCCACAGCTGCAACATATGTCCATTCCATACTCATCGCCGCAAGATAATCAAGACGGTCAACAAATGGAATAACTCCTCTGAAATCTAAATTCTCTGAATGCTTTTCCATACAACGGTGTAAGTAACCTAGGTGTGGAATAGCATGAGCAACAATCTCAGAGTCGGTTTTAATTTCAATACGTAAAACCCCGTGAGTAGCAGGGTGTTGCGGACCCATATTCAGAGTAAGCAATTCTGTTTTTAGCTTCTCTGTTTCGGAGGTGATAGTTGGCTTTTCAGGAGTGCCAATGTCCCAACGGCTTTGCATATATTATCCTTTCCTATTGAACTTCATCTACGGAAGCAGCCTTTTGAGCTTTGTTAATGAGATCCTGACGGGCCTTGAACTCACGATCTTCAAAGTTCATTTTGCTATCAGGAAACACTTCCATTCCGTTATACATTTTTGGATATACATAATCCTTACGAAGCGGGAATCCGACCCAATCATCAGGACAAAGAATACGACGAGGATCAGGGTGATTGTTAAAACGTACACCCATCATATCGAAGGCTTCTCTTTCTTGGAAATTGGCCGCAGGATAAACCGAAACGATAGAATCTAAACGAGGATCAACTCTATCAGTTAGCTTCACTTTAAGAATAACACTACGAGGGTTTTCAACATCAAAGTGAGCAAACATATAGCAAACTTCAAAGTACTCAATATAATCAACTGCACTAATTACTTGAAGTACATTAAAAGGCATTTCATTGTTTGAACGAAGCCATTTGGCAACATCAAGAATCTTTGAAGCCTCAATAGTTACTGAACCATCAAGCTTTGCAGTATCTTCAGGAATAAACGCTGTTGCATTTGCACCTGGTATATTTTTATTAATAAGTTCTACTAATTGATTAAGCATGCTTCACCCACTTGTTACGGAGGAGACGCTCGTTAGCAATCTTCTTCTGCAGAGTCATTACACCTTCAATTAAAGACTCTGGACGAGGAGGACAACCAGGAACGTAAACGTCCACAGGAACGACTTCATCCACACCTTTAAGTACGTGGTATCCGTGTTGCCAGTAAGGACCACCCTTATTTGCACAAGAGCCCATTGAAATTACATATTTTGGTTCGGCCATTTGTTCATAAAGAGTCTTTACTCGAGTTGCCATTTTAAGTGTTACTGTTCCAGCAACAATCATCACGTCTGAACGACGTGGAGTGGCCATAAAAGCTCCAGCACCAAATCTTTCAAGGTCATACTTAGAAGCACCTGTGGCCATCATTTCGATCGCGCAACAAGCTAGACCGAACGTCATTGGCCAAAGCGAATTTTTTCTACCCCAATTGAGAAAATCATCGAGGGTGGTTAAAACAACACCATCTTGCATGGAGAAACTCCGATTTTAAATTGCGTCTATAAGAATACTTATCCTAAGGTTTTACACTCGAAACCTTGTTTTCGTCAATGAAAGTCCTTGGAATAAATAGCGTGAGGGCCGGCTCAAAGAAGATTATTTACATCGATTATTATACGAGCGAATGAATTCTGAGTTTATTGTGTTTTCTGAAGCAGGTCCCCTGCTACCAGATTGGTAATAAGAGAGTCTTCTTCTGTCGTTCTCGCATACTTTCGTCATAACTAGGTCAAATTCCATCAATGCTGCGACAGGATATGGTAACCCATAAGCGGAGGAAATAAAATTTATTTTATCTGCTTTTAGAAAATGAAAATCTTCTAAAACCTTGCGGCTTGAGAGCTGTTTATGAAAAGTGTCATAATATGGGCCCACGTGATAAAAGAGCTCTACTGCTTTATTCAAAGAAACTCGTCCATCTTCATCTTTAATAGACTGACAATGTGTTCGTCCGTGAGTAACTCCAGATTTAAAAAGCTCGGAGAGAACCTTGCATTCAACAATAAAAGCTTGAGCTTCCCCACCCTTTCCTTCAATAGTGCTCTTAATGAAATCTTTGACATTGAAATCTTCTGCATAAGGATTAAAAGCATCTCTGTAGACAAAATGTGTTAACTCGTGTGCCAAATCTAAAAGGGCGTCGTCCCAAGGATGATTTCTATTGATGTAAACTAATGAGCGAGTTTCATATTCTACTTGGTCTGGAGTTTCTGGAGAAAATTTTCTCACTAAAGTGGTATCAGTCAGAGAACCTTCTCCGGCCTTTATTACTTCAATTAGTTTTTTTCCTGAAGCCATGGCCTTCGTTTCAGCTTTTTCTATGAGGGCAGCCCCCGTTTCTGATCGGGCCAACAACTCTAAAAGCTTCCTGATATTTAATTCTTCACTCTTGGTATATTCCATCCAAGTTCGGGCAACAGACATACTACCATCAACATGAATGGTTTTTTCTGTTGCGGCTAAAACTGAAAAACTAAGTGATAAAAGGAGAGTGGCTAACTTCTTCATTATCCGACTTCTCGGATTTCTGAAGAAAAACTCTAGACAAAATTAAAGACGAAAATTGAATAATGCGGATGTGCTTGTAACTTCAATATCTCCGAGTTTCTTACTCGGGTTCTCGTTCCATTGCCCATTCTCGAAAACACCCAAGGCAAATTGATACTTCCCTGGTGGTAAAGAAAATTCCTGCAAACGGATTCCATCTGGAAGTGAAACCCACTGTCTAGTATCGGCCTCTTCTAGCTTGGCAATCATTTTAGAAGCTCCGACATAACTGGCAAGGGCCACGGAACGAGCGATAAAGTCATTATCGGGAGTTTTAAATTGATTATACAAAGTAAAGGCTGCTGCAATGGCCGTTAAATGCTTCAGTGCCACTCTCGCTCCACGGCGTGTATATTCGTAAACAGCTTCTTCTTCAAGAATCATTCGTGCAAGATCAGAAGTTTGAGTGATAAGTGCCAAGGGACGAACTTCAATTACTTTTGAGTTCTCATCTAACACATAAAGCCCCAATCGCTTAAGAGCTGGTCTTTCCTCAATCATCGGCATTTCAAACTGAATGGCCATCTCTGACACCGCAAGTGTTGCCATCTGGTGGGCAAAGATAAATGAACCAGGAGAAGTTACATTTTTTGGAACAAGACCTAACACATTCATGGCAAATGCTCCTATCATCGGAACACCATGCTTTCTAATGGCCTCTTTTGTTTTAGGATCATCAACCTTATCGATGGCCCCTTTAATTCCAAAATTAAACTCTTTACCTACTTTAGGTGCGATTAAGCCTTCTTCGAGTATAATTCTGACATTCGGACTTTTTTTCGCTCTTTGAACAATATCGGAACTGGCCTTTAAATCTCGAACCATTTTATCAAATTCGTAGCGGCGGTTTTGATAAGTAAGAGAGAGAATTTTATATTTTAAAAAGTTGATTAAATCTTCATGACCTTGAGTTTTTACAAACTTCTTTTCACCCTTACCTACTTTAAGGGCCTTGATAAAGTCCTTAGACTGAGAATTAAAATACTGATAAACCCCACCAAAGCTATCTGCCATCTGAAGTGCGTCCTTATAAAGCTGGAGTGCAATTTGAGAATCAGAACGGCCCTGAATTTGTTCGTGAATCTGAGCTCCAAATACTTTTAAGAGGAGATCCGATTGATAAATGCTTTTACTTCCAGAACGGGCGACCTGTTGAAAATAAGAGTCCCACGCAAGAATGGCAGCTCTTGCTCCAAATAAATCTTTTCGATCTCCTGTGGTTAAGTATTTTTCATAATACGAGCGGGCCAAATAGTAATAGGACAACGAACGCTCATATCCGGCCCCTGTAAAGTTATCTCTACTATCATCTAGTACGGCCGAAACGATTACAGTCGAAATTCTCGTTGTATAAAACTCTTCGATAAGATCGATTGACGCTTGAAAATGTTTAATCGCTTCATCAAATTTTTTTTGGATTAGATTTATTGAACCGTTTTCCCAATGCCACAAAAGTGCAGATTTGGGATCTTTTTTTAAATCAGATTTTTCTAAAATGCTTTGAGCTTTGGGAAAGTCATTACTCTCAAGACTCTTACGATAGTCAAGCATCTGCTCTTTTAATCCTGAAGCACAGGCCACGAGGATTAAAAGAGCAAAGGAAGTGAGAAAATACTTATTTTTTACCATCCAAACTTGGATCTTTCAGAATACTTATTGATTCTTGAACGAGTTCTTAGAACCTCTGTTCCGCGTTCAAGGTCAGTCATACGTAAGTTAACAGAATACTCTTTGATCGTTTTCCCATCACGTTTTTCTGGTTTCATATAAACATTCCCAAAAATAAGAATATCAGCACCTATCTGATTTCCGATTTTTTTGGCAGTACGTGGATCAACCATCCCATCATTCTGGTAATAATTTCTTTTAAAAGAGTTTCACGGGCCTTGTTGTCCACGAGTTCAAAGTCTCCAGAGTAAGAAAGCTCGTTTAATAACTCGTCATTGAGATCACCAATAGGGAAATAAGCTTCAGCGGTATCGTTTTGAACTTCTGCGATGAAAAGTTTCGGTGTCCCATAGCGCGATTTCATACGAGCATAACCCGGATGAGACTTCATCTGTTTAAGAATTTCTCCGATCACTTGAGTTGTATCCGCCGCAACCCAATTGTCAGTAATCTTTAAGGCTTTCTCATCAGATTCTTTAGCGTCAACTCTTTTTGCCTGAAAACTACCACATGATGTTGCTAACGAACTTAACATGAGGACTGTAACTAAAAACTTCATTCTATGACTCCTTACTATTCACTCTGTCTGGCCTTCAAAAATTCCTCGTCAAGATTCTCAAGCGCCTTCTGAACATTGTCTTTAAGATTTGGATTCGCACTATTTTCTATTCCTTGGGCAGCTTTTTTAATGGCCTGTTGAAGCTGATCAACTTCCATGCGAACGAGAACAGCACAAGTCTGACCAATATAATTTTTCTTAGCTCCTAGTTTTACAAGATAGCTACGTCTCTCCCAATAGGTTTTGACAATGCTCGATCCATGAATGAGGGCCTGTACTCTTTCAGAAAGTTCATTTTGCACGTAAGAGCGAACCGACTCTGACTCTGGATTATTTGGATCAATGACAATTTGCCCTTGCTCACTTGAAGTCAGAGACTTTTTGATAAAGGTTGTTATTTCGCTAGCGATATCCGCTCGAGCATTGGCCTTCGCTAAATTACAGGCCATTTGTCGTGACGTGCTCGGCTCTGTCTCAAAGGAGAAATACCGATATTTCTTAACATCCCAACCTTCTTGCTTGGCCCAAATCTCGGCGTCCTCAATCCAACCTGGACGTAAGTGAGAAGAAGCATCTTTCACTTCATAGTCTCTTTTTATTGTCTTTGAGTTGTCGACGTCTTTTACAACTCTTTTAGGAGCGCTTGAACATCCAAAAAGCAGCATAGTACACAGGATAACGAGTCCACCTCTCATAAAACTCCTTACTAATCTAAGTTTAAATTAAAAAGTTGTTCTTCGAGAAACTCGGAAAAAGAACTTTTAATTTTTAATAAAGCATCTTCTTGATTTCGACCAACAACTGTCTCTACTTTTGACAACTGGCCAACCTTACTTCCGTTTTGAATATTGGTTATATTCATGGTGAAGGTAAACTTCTCAAACCCTTTAACATTTAAAAACTCTTTAATAGAAGTAACGTTCAAAGTTATTAAGTTAGGGTTATCAGTTTGGGTGATCTTATACCCTACCTCACTTAAGAGAGAAGTGAGTTTAGAGCTTAGCCACTTAGGGGCATGACCAATTTTTAATGTCACATCCTTTTGAGGTGGCGGAGTAAGAGACCATTCTAGAATTTGT
>CAYWMU010000088.1:0-10152 GCA_964459395.1 uncultured Bacteriovorax sp. | reverse complement strand
AGGGGGAGAGCTCTCCCCCTAATTATTTCATCAAAAATTTTAGTAATCTCATTTTAAAAGAAGTGTATGGTGGGTACTTAATAAAAGGATCAAACCAAAGAGGCTTCGTCATCAGGCTTTTCTTATGACTAAATAATTCAAAACTCCATTGGCCATGATAAGCTCCTTGTCCACTGTTTCCAACTCCCCCGAAAGGAAGATATGGATTTGAGACATGCATGATAACATCGTTAATAACTCCTCCTCCAAAAGGAAGAGCTTTCACTCTCTTTTGCACATTTTCATTCTTTGAAAAGAGATACAACGCTAAAGGGCGAGACTTACTTTCAATAAAATGAAGGGCCTCATCTAAGTCATCAAAACCAACTACCGGAATCAATGGACCGAATATCTCTTCCTGCATTACTTTTTCTTCAGGATCCTTAACATCAATTATTACCGGACCTAGTCGCCTCGTCCCTTCTACATGATGTTCGTAATAAGCTGATTCAACTAATCCCTTAATTCGATTAAAATGGTTATCGTTAATGATATTCACTTCTGAGCTGTATGAATTCTGAATTTGTTTTTTTAATTCTTCAAGAAGACGATCTTTGATTTTATGAGGAGCTAAAAGATAATCAGGAGCAATACAAGTCTGTCCATTATTTAGAAATTTCCCCCATAGAATTCTCTTTACCGCAAGTTTCAAATCCACATCATCCATTACGATGCATGGACTCTTCCCTCCTAACTCTAAAGTGTAAGGAGTGAGCTTTTCAGCACATGCTTGGGCCACAATCTTACCTACTCGCTCTCCCCCCGTATAAAAAACATAATCCCACTTCTCACTTAGAAGAGAACTAGAAACTTCTGCTCCCCCTTCTACAACATGGATATACTCTCGCGGGAAATGAGTGTTGATAATTTTTGCTAAAACTTCTGAAACTTTTGATGCAAGCTCACTGGGTTTAATAACCACCGTATTTCCAGCACTCATGGCCCCTACCAATGGAACAAGAGTTAAGTTTACAGGATAGTTCCAAGCACCAATAATAAGATTGACTCCATAGGGTTCATAAATAATTTCACTCTTCCCCGGAAGGTTAAGAAGATTTGTCTTCACCTTTCTCGGCTTCATCCATTTCTTTAATTTTTTAAGATGATAATCAATTTCTCCATAAACAAGAGAAACTTCAGTAATAAAGGATTCTTCTTTGCTTTTATTGAGATCAGCTTTAAGAGCTTCGTAGAGTTCTTCTTCATGGAGTTTGATTGCTCGCTTCAAAAGCAGAAGATTATTTTTTCTAAAATCATACTCAAGAGTTTTTCTAGTAAGAAAAAAACTTCTTTGCTGTTGATTAATACTCATAATCTTCCCTTAAATGTTTTCATAGAATGATAAATGCCAAATACTTTATCTGCTAAGAAATCAAATACTCTTACAGGAAGCACTCCTCTCAAAAACGGAACAAAGTTAATGAGAAACGGCATTCGCAAAAACACTTTATTTTTATGAACAGATTTAAGAATCTTCTTCACCACATAATCGGGTTTTAAAATAGGAATGATTGGAGATGAGACTCCATCAAACATTCCAGTATTAATATAGTACGGAAGAATAGTGCTCACCTTAATATTGGGATAAGTTTGCTCCATTTCAATTCTCAGTGAATCCGACCACCCAACCACGGCCCATTTACTTGCGCAATAAACAGACATACCTGGATTGGCCACTAAAGCCGCAGCAGAAGCGATATTCACAATATGCCCCTCTTTCTTTATCTTCATCATCTTTAAGCTTTCTAACGTCATATGCATAAGAGACGAAGTGTTTACTTCCATAGTTATGTCGATGTCTTCATGAGTATGATCTTCAAAGTTCTTACCCACAATTATTCCGGCATTATTAAAAAGAATATCTACTGAAATCCCTTGAGAAGTGAGGTCTGCAAACATTTCTTTAATAGAGTCAGTATTTCTTAAATCAAGTCCATAAGTATAAACCCTTAACTCAACACTCTGCGTCAACTGATCGAGAGCTTCTTTGTTTTTATCTACTAAAATGAGAGAAGAGGGACGTAACTTGGCCAGTTCAAGTGCCATAAGTCTTCCAATTCCCGAAGCTGCTCCCGTTATCAAAATATTTTTCTCTTGATATTTCTTCATCTCATTTCCCTTTTTATCTAAACTTTGAAATTTTTACTCAATAGTGTGGAAAGCACAAACTTTTAGGGACAGAACGATTCTGAGTAAGTATAACCCTGGTAGGTAATTTTACAGGAGTTTGGAATGAAAAAGCTATTTGTCATTAGTTTATTTGTTGTATCGTCCTTTGCTAACGCTCAAGATGTTAAGCTTAATAATTTTGACTGGAAAGTAACGGATATCAAGTCAAGAGGACTTAACAGTAATAAACTTTTTAAAGAATTGGATCGCAAGTTTATCAATTTGAAATCATCCATTTGCTCAAATCGTGCCCACATGTGGAACTATGAGTTAGAAGGAAAATATAATATTGATACTGGTAAGGTTTTCCTTTTTTATACAAAAGAAAGTGGTGTTAATGAGCAGAGTATCAGAGGTTGGTGGTACCACGTAGCGCCTGTCGTAAGTGAACAAGGTGAGCTTATAGTTCTTGATGGTGGTTTCCCTGGTTTCATTAAAGAGCCAATGTCAGTTTACGGTTGGATGCAAAAGTTTTCTCGTCACCCGAGATGTAAAGAAATTCAGCCACACGAAACTGAACTAATTAAAGAGATGTTTAATGGTTCTCTTTATCCTGATGTTACTCCTTATGGAGTTCACAAATGTTACTATATGGTTACTCCGTCTCCATACTGGACACCAGCAACTATTGCTACAGAGATTCTAGGACATGATGAGAACGGTCGTCCTGCTCGTATCGATAGAACTGAAATCAATACGTGGGAACTTGAATACGCTTGCATGGAAGCTACAACTAACAAGCTAGGACGTATTTTTGGAGCAGCCGCAGCTAAAGAAAAATGCGAAGAATTTATTAAGCGTTATTAATAATAAAAAAGGGCCCTCTCAAAGGGCCCTTTTTTTAAGCGGCTTTTTTCTTCTCTTGATTTTGAGTATCCCGATAAGCATTTAAATCAACCACATTACTTCCTGCACCTTTACCGGCCATAAGCTTGGCATGATTTAAGGCCTTCATCTCTTTCTTAGTAAGTTTCTTTTTTTGTCCATTTCCATTATTTTTCTTACTCATACGTACCTCCAATGGATACTTAACTTATCGGCAGCTTTCTAAAATAATTGACTGTTTTGGTTAAGTGGCTTTTAATTGCAACTACTTAGAGCTCTTCGAGTAATATCCATTAAGTGTACAACTCTTCTCTACTTTAATAGAAATAATGCCTCAAAAAAGATTCAAAGGGAGAGCAAGGAATGTATCGAGTACTTTTATTTTTGTGTTTTAGTTTAAGCGTCCAGGCAATTACACTCGAGAATCACTCATGGATTCTTGACGATATTTCAGAACAATCCCTTAGTATTGAGCAAATTCAGCACTCTTTAAGAACCAATTGGGATCGGGAAGCTGATAGTGTTGATCTTGCCCATCTCTACTCTTATCAACTTGATAAAAAATTTGAAATTTCGAGTGGAAAAGTTTTTCTTTTTTCTGGTGATCCTTCAGCTCAAGTGGCCACCCTTATTAATGATTCTAATCAACTGATGGCCTTCGATCATCAACAAAAAAAATTCCTTAATCTTTCCGACTGGCTCATATCAAAAGCACAAAAAAATTGTCTCGAAATAATGAATCCAAGTGACCAGATTATTTTTCTTATGCAAACTAAGCGCTTTCTTCCATCCAATGGCGATTGTTACTACATGATCCAACCTGGTCATATTTATCAGCAGGAAGAATTATATCCCTACACCACTCCTAAGCAATATTTTGAGAGCGATATCGTGGACGCTTGTTTTAGTGCTACAGATAGACGTTTATTCAAAAAAGATAGGAAAAGATGTATTTCTTGGTTGAGAAAACTCTAACTTAAAAACATCCATCATGTTAAAATTCTCTCTATGTTCAAAATAATAAGTCTTTTACTACTCATCTCCTGCGCTCACCAAGGTACAAGAAAAAAAAACTTCGTAACTGTTGATACCGCTCTCTTTCAAGCAAGATCATCTTATCTTCTAGGATGTACTGAAGCTCTGGTTGAGCAAAATAAAAAAGGTGCCTTTGAACATTGTTCTCACAAAGCTCAAAAGCACCTAGAGGATTTAGAAGGTATTATGAATCAAGAATTAAAGTAGATTCATGCGACAATGAATTTTTTTTCCATTCTCATCTATATCAAATTTCGGAGGATTTCTTTCGACATACCCAGGAAGAGTTAATGTCATTTTCTCCTGCTCATTTACAAACTGATGACTAACAAGAGCTTCTTCTGAGAAGCTTTCATCTTTATCTGAATTAAGTTGATACTTCTTCCCATCAACTTCAACCATCACATGTTTCTCACCTGTTTTTGCAAGCACTTCTACATCACGAGGACAATCAATTGTTTTAGCTACTGGTTTCCAGGTTGCTGCAAAACTTGAAAGAGAAAATAAAGTCATTAGGATACTAATTAGAAGTTTCAAGATGGCCCCCTTTTGTTAGCGCTAGTCTTATCATTACAGGGGGCCGAAATAAGCTAAATTTGGACTTAAGAAAGTAACGCAAGTGCAGATTTTATTCTTTTAACTGCTTCTGCAATTTTATCTTCACTAGTAGCATAAGATAAGCGCATATAATCAGGAGCACCAAAAGCAGCTCCAGGTGTCATAGCTACGTGAGCAACATTTAAAAGAAACATGCAGAGATCGCGAGAGTCTTTTATCACTTGTCCTTGATGTGATTTCCCAAAGTAATAGGAAACCTTCGGAAGAAGGTAAAACGCTCCACCTGGTCGATTGAGCTGTATATGAGGAACTTCTTTCATTAAATCAATAAGAAGGTCTCTTCTCCTCTGGAAAGCATTTCTCATTGGAGCAACAACAGCAGGATCTGCTGATAGAGCGGCAATGGCCGCCTGCTGAGTAATTGAACATGCTCCTGAAGTAAACTGTCCTTGAATTTTTGAACAGGCCTTTGCAACTTCTTCTGGAGCTGCAAGGTAACCTAATCGCCATCCAGTCATAGCAAAACCTTTGGAAAGGCCATTCACAGTGATTGTTCGATTTTTTAATTCAGGAATAGAGCCAATGGAAAATAATTTAAAATCAAATGCTATATTTTCATAAATCTCATCAGAAATAATGAAAACATCTGGATACTTCTTAAAGACTTCTGCTAGTTCACGAAGCTCATTTTCTGTATACATAGTTCCAGATGGATTACATGGATTAGAAAAAAGAAAAGCTTTTGTCTTCGCCGTAATTGCTTTCTCAAGCTCTTGAGGAGTAATTTTAAAGTCAGATTCTAGATCAGTTTCAACATTAATCATGACACCATTGTTTAACGAGATCATTTCGGCGTAGCTCACCCAGTAAGGAGTTGGAACAATCACCTCATCTCCTGGGTTAATGATTGCCATCAAGGCATTCATAATTGACTGCTTGGCACCAGTTGAGACAACAATTTGAGATGGGGCATACTCCAGATTATTATCCCGTTTTAATTTCATTGAAATTGTATTCAAGAGACTTTTATAGCCTGGAACAGGAGTATAGAAGGAGTAATTTTCATCAATGGCCTTCTTGGCCGCTTCTTTAATAAAGTCTGGAGTATTAAAATCAGGCTCACCTAAACTCATATTAATAACGTCGACACCTTTTTCTTTTAATTCATTTCCAAGACGGGCCATGGCCAGAGTTTCAGATTCAGCCAAACGTTCAACTTTTTGAGAAAGCTTCATACATATTCCTTAATTAGATCTTTATATTCTTTATCGGAGGTTATACGCCTAGTATAAGTTTTTTCGAATTTCAGAGATTAATTTATCCCTGAGTTGAGGACTCACCTTTTTAGAATCAAAGAGGTGCATCTGAAGCCATGGAGGATTCGTAAACTGAGGATCATCTGCGTAGCGTGGGAAGAAATGCCAATGAAGATGCTCTACTACGTTGCCATAACTCGCCATATTCATCTTCTTAGGATTAAACGTTTTCAGAATGGCATCTGACACTTTCATCATTTCTGAAAATATCTCCTCTCGCACCGGAGATGAGATATCTGACATTTCACGATAGTGCTCTTTAGTCACCAGCACACAATATCCTTCATAAAACTGGTGCTCTCCAAGATAGAGATAACTATGGTCAAATTCCTTAATGAGATAAGGATATTGACCATTACCAGTTAGATTGACTCTTTCACAGAGCGGACACATTTACTGACTCCTGCTGCACTTTTTTTAAAGCATTTTTTAGCACAAATCCCAACATAACGGCTACAACGGCCAGAGAAATAGTTAACCCCTGCCAAAAACCGATGGCCTCAAATTGATGAGTGAAACCTAAATAATAACCAATAGGAAGACCGACAATCCAATAACCGAAGAAGACCGCTAAGAAAGCAGCTCTTGTTATATTGAGTCCCCTTAGAACACCTGCTTGCGTTACTTGTGTACCATCGAAGAGCTGAAAGCAAGCAACATAAAATAATAAGCGGCCTCCCCACTCTAGAACTTCGCGTTCAGAAGTGAAAAGTGCCACAAGTGGTTCCGGGAAAAAGAAGAAAATACTACCTGTTAATATAGAGAAGCTTATTGAAAATAAGATCGCAACTTTAGCAAATGTTTTAATAAGCCCGAAATTTCTCTCACCATAAGCATGACCTATTTTCACTGATACAGCAGCTCCAATGGACATTGGGACCATAAAGGCAAGAGAACCAATATTTAATGCGATATTGTTTGCGGCACTTTGAATTTCTCCAAACTTTCCTACAAACAAAGTCACTGAGCAAAAAGCCATTATTTCAAAAAATAGAGTGAACGCTATAGGAGTTCCGAGCTTAAAGATTTCCCGAATAAACCCCCAATTGAGAGATGCTTTACTCTTCCATAAAGTAAAAGTTGCGGCCACAAGACCAAGGGCCATGAAAATACGCACACCCAGACTTGCCCAGGCCAGACCGAATTCCTTAAGTTCAGGAAGACCAAACTCACCGAAAACAAGCCCGTAGTTCAAGAAAAGATTAAAGACAACAGCAAGAAGCGCAATTAGATTAGCAGAGACGGTTTTTTCATGAGACTGAAGATATTCTTTTAGACCCTGATATAAACAAAGAGCAAAAGCTGAAAAACTTCCTATCCTTAGATACTCCACAATAATTCGAGTTATGTTTTCTGAATAGCCGAAGTAATGAACAAAGTAAGAACTTATATACGTTAAAATAAAAGAAATAATAGAAACTAAAAAACTGTAAAAGATAACGCTATAAAAATAAGGCTGAGTGTCTTCTCCTTTTCCTCTTTTCTGGGCAAGAATGGGAGAGATCGAGAATTGTAATCCAAGAAGGGAGATCATAATCGGATTAGCAATCGCTACCGCTAGTCCAATGGCGGCCAGACATTCACTAGAGTAATGTCCTGCGATCATCATATCGCCTGTACCAACAAGAACAATTCCTAAGTGACCAACAATAATAGGAAGAGCAAAAATGAGAAGCTGCTTAAAGGCAATTTTATTTGAAATCATATTTATTTTTGGACCAGTATAAATTTCTCAAACTCCTCTTGGAAGCTAAAAAGGGACATATCTTTGATGTGATCAATGTAGAGTTTCCCGTACAAATGATCAAGTTCATGCTGAATGACTACTGCTAAAAAGCCTCGGGCCTCAAAACTCTGTTCTTCGAAATTCTCATCAAGATATTTTACCTGAATATGATTTGGTCTTTCGACATAACCTCTCATGCCAGGTACAGAAAGACATCCTTCCCAGTTTCCCTCGAAGGAGTCAGAAAGAACTTTAATTTCGGGATTGATAAAATAAGTTAAAGGTAGACTAACTTCTGCGCCATAACGGTTGATAGGCCCGAGTTCAATAAGGGCCACTTGAGCATTCACACCAATCTGAGGGGCTGCAATACCAATTCCGCCATAATGCTTCATGGAATCATAAAGATCCTGTTTTAATTGAGTAAACTCATCAGACAAGACTTGTTGTTTAGTTAATTTATCACAAATTTCACGCAGTATTGGGTTACCTAATCGACAAATTGGTTTAATCATAATCCCCTCGCTGGGTAGATAATAGCAAATCATCTTAAATAGATCACTGCAATTACCGATAGGTTAAACTGACTATAGGAATTTAATATGAAATCTCAATTTCTTCTACTAATTCTGTGCCTGGGCGTAAGCAGTCTGTGCTGGGCCAAGGATATTAAACATTCCGAGTTTAATTTCCAAATGAGCACTCATAAGCTCAAAGCTACAGACCTCCACTATTCTTTTATCAGTGTGAACAAAGAGACTTTCTATAAGGAAGCAGGCCCTTTTATGGCCTTAATGAATAAAAGAAGCTCAGATCAAAGTAACGATAAATTTGTGATGATAAGGGCCGTATTTCCTATCAAACGAGCTGTTGGTCACTTTGACCATGACAAATTTAAAGATTTGGATTTTATAAAAAAAATCGACAATACCTCAAAAGTTAAAAAGATTAATGAGAATACATTTCTTACGCAGAAATCAACACCTGTAAATCACCAGTACTTCTCGAAGTTTCACTTCGATTCGGATGACCTGAGTTCTCTTCCCGATTCAAGAATCGGCCGCAAGATCACTGAGCTCAAATCCACTGATCCATTACTTCTATCGGCCAATGCGACACTCTTTCGGGAAATGTTTGGCTTCACTCAGCTGATAAAAGAAAGTTCGGAGTTCTATGGTCTGATTGCTTTAGATGAAACGACAACCTTAGTAGTCTTTATGAAGTTTGCCATTTACTCTCCCGATGGCATGGACTATGCCATCGAAAGAGATTTACTTAAAAAGATTAAGACTTTTAAAAATGTCCTAGAAAAACGTTAAGGCGAAGCCTCTATTTCGATATTTCTTAGTGGGATAAATTTTTTATTAATCTTATCTTTTAATTGTCTTTTCTCTTCTCCCAATACTCGTTGTGCTTTATCGAGAGCTTCAGAGAATGCTTGGTAGATGTTCTCATTCTTGGATTGGAAAGAGAAATCTTTGTTAAAGGCGTGGACGACCATAGATATAGAAAAAATTTCTTTAGCATCTTGTCTGAGAAAAATCTGCACTGGAGAAGATGCAGATAAGAATCTTTTAAGTTTGTTAATTTTTTCTGACATGTAATGATCAAGAGCAGGGGAAACATCGATACCTTGATAGTAAACTTGCAATTGCATTGTTACCTCCTTTGTAATTACACTTTAACAAATTACATCATCTTCACCTATTCAGAAAAAGCTTAGACAGACTTAAGATTTACTTAACAACGAAGTCATTCAAAGCATGGTAAGCTAGTTTATTAACGTTCTTTCTAATTCCAATTAAGAGCCAGACTTCATCGGTTATCTCTAACTCCTGGAGTTTTACGAGTTTTTTCTCTGCTAAATAACGTTTTACGGTTGAAGGCTGAGTAATGACAACTCCATGACCTTTCCTTGCTAAATCTATTTCTGTCTGATGATCCTCAATCTCAGCAATCACCTGAAGACGCTTGTTTTCAATGGCAGAATACTTCTCCAGGAGATGAGGAGACAATGGACGAGAAATGTTGTGAATCAAAGGTATCATATCCACCTTCTTACTGTTAAACCTCTTCTTCATTTCAGGACTTCCTACGAGAATTAGATTCTCTCTGAAAATTCTTTTGGCCCGAGTTTCATCATAATAATTTTTAGGTCGAGAATGAGTTAGAACTAAGTCTAACTCAAAATTTTCCTGCATCAGAAGCAAGTGCTCAAGCGGTGCTTCTCTCACAATAACTTTAGCCTCTTGTAGAAAAAAGAACTCAATTAAATTCTCTAGGATGAACTTCGGGATAGAATCCTCGCACCCTATCTCAATCTTAGGCTTACGTATGCCAATGGCTTTATCACTTAAGACATCCTGGAGTTCCTGTCCCAGCTTAAAAATATCCTGGGCATAATCAAAAATAAAATGTCCCATTTCTGTTAATTCAAGCCCTTTTCCTTTTCGAATAAAAAGAGGGGCTCCTACCTGATCTTCT
>CAYWMU010000087.1:0-10271 GCA_964459395.1 uncultured Bacteriovorax sp. | reverse complement strand
TATTATTGAGAAGATTATTGCCCGCTGGAACCCTCAGGAAGGTTTTGCTTTAGAAGCAAAAGATGAAGTTGTTAGGCTTAGTGCCATTGCAAACGTTGCAATTTTCTTCATAGTCATATGTAATCCTCCATGATCGTGGCGTTCGTGCTACGATTAATTATTTGTGAAATAAATTCTTTCCTGACTGAGAATAACTGTCTAGTGTTGTAAGTTTTTGTTGGAAAACAGAGTGTTTTGCGCGGATAATTAGGAGTAATCATGTTTGTTATAGCCGTTTATTGCCCAGTAACCCACTTAGAGAAGATCAAAGAGGCCATGTTCCATGCTGGTGCCGGAAAGATAGGTAATTACGAGTGCTGCTCCTTTGAATATAGGGGACTTGGACAATTTAAGGCCACTTCAGGGGCCAATCCTTTTCTGGGAGAGGTTGGCCAAATTAAGAAAGTAGAAGAAGTAAAAGTAGAAATGGTGTGCCAGGAAGAGTTTATTGGTCAGGTATTGTTGGCCATGAAAGAAGCTCATCCCTATGAAGAACCGGCCTTTCATGTATTAAAAAATCATTCTCATCAATTTCAAAACTAAGAAAATCTCAATTTAAACCGAAAAGGTAGTTGAGGTCGTTATGAGAAATCTACTTTTTCTGTCTCTTTTAGTTTTGTCTTCATCGCTGATGGCCCAAGATGCGCCTCTTCGCGAGATTGCCGTTATCTTTACAGATGAAGGTTATTACCCAAAAAGTATTTCAGTCTTTGAAGGGGAGAAGGTCCGATTCTTTGTAACTTCAACAACTGAGAAGCCTCAATGTTTTATCGTCGAGTCTCATAAACTTTTTCTTAGTGCTAATAAAGGAAAGATCACCGAGGGAGAAGTTCTCTTTGATCGTCCAGGTAAGTTCTCCTTTTACTGTCCAAGTTCAAAGAATGATGGACGTGTAGTTGTCTTAGAAAAAAAGAAGAAATCAGAGAGGAGTATTGCCTCAGAGAAAAAAGATCCTTTGAAATGGGTCCCAAAAGATTATCAGGAAGAGGCCGGAATCTATGAGTAGTGTTTTTCAAGATGCCATTGCCAATCTCCTTTCTCCTATCGGAGATCTCTTAAAGGATCCTACCGTATCGGAAGTCATGATTAATGGTCCCTTCGATATTTTTATAGAAAAGAAAGGACTTGTGTATCGAGTTCCTAATAAATTCCCTGACGATGAAGCGCTGATGGCCTCTATGAGAGCTGTGGCCCAATCAGTAGGAAGGGTTATCGATGCGGATAATCCTCGATTAGATGCGAGATTGCCTGATGGTTCTCGTATTGCGGTGGTTATTCCACCTATGGCCAAGAACGGAACAACAGTTGCTATTCGTAAGTTCTCAGAGGAAAAGTTAGGACTAAAAGATCTTATTAGTTTTGGTTCACTTTCTCCTGATGGAGCTAGATTCCTAGATTGTTGTATGTACCTTGGAAAAAATACGCTCGTTTCTGGAGGAACAGGTTCGGGAAAAACAACGATGCTTAACGTTTTAGGTTCAAGAATGCCTAAAACTCAGCGTCTTCTTATTATTGAAGATGCAGCCGAGCTACAAATCAAAGCTGAGCACGTGGTGAACTTTGAAACGAGAAAAGGAAACCCTGAACGAGGGATCAAGGAAGTTACTATTCGTGACCTTATGGAATCGGCCTTGAGGCTTCGTCCTGATCGAATAATTGTAGGGGAGGTTCGTGGTCCTGAAGCTCTTGATCTTTTAAATGCTATGGGGACAGGACATGATGGCTCTATGGGAACAGTTCACGCTAACTCACCAGTGGATGCCTGTACTCGTCTGGAAACTCTGTGCCTGATGGGGGAGACCAAAATTCCACCTGACGCTATTAGAAAAATGGTCGGTTCGGCCTTGCAACTTATTGTTCAATGTTCTAGGTATCACGATGGGGGAAGAAGAACCTCCCACATCTCAGAAGTTCTAGGAGTTGATGAGCATGGACGTTATGTGGTGAAAGATATTTTCCGTTGGGTCCAAACAGGAAAAGATCCTGAAACAGGAAAATTCATCGGTGAGATGGTTCCAACAGGCTATATACCTACTTTCTTCGAAGAGTTTGTGGCCAATAAATTGCCTTTCCCTAAAACCAACTTTAAGCCACCTGAGTGGATGAATCCTAGTCTTAAAAAGGCGTCATAATTATCTTTAAATGCTTATCGTCAAGGCCTTAAAGCTTTTGCCAAAGGCCTTGATCCTTTGTAACTTTTTATAGGTCAATATTAAGGAGCCTATAATGAGTGCAATCAAGTCTATTCATGCCCGTCAAATTTTAGATTCAAGAGGAAACCCAACTATTGAGGTTGATGTTTATACAGAGAAAGGTGCCTTTGGTCGCGCTAGCGTACCGTCAGGAGCTTCAACAGGTAGTCGTGAAGCCTTAGAACTTCGTGATGGTGATAAAACTCATTATATGGGTAAAGGTGTTCTAAAAGCAGTTAGTAACGTTAATGAAAAAATTGCCAAAGTTTTAATTGGTAAAGATGTTTTCGATCAGCGTGGTCTTGATAATGCCATGCTTGAGCTTGATGGAACTGAGAATAAGGATAATCTCGGCGCCAATGCCATTCTTGGTGTTTCTATGGCCATTTGTCGTGCAGCTGCTGCAGAGAAAGGTAAGCCACTCTATCTTTATCTTTCCGAAGATCTAAAAATTCCTAATGCTGCCGGAAAGCTCGTTCTTCCAGCACCTTTAATGAATATTATCAATGGAGGAGCGCACGCTTCAAACAATCTTGATATCCAGGAGTTCATGATTGTTCCTCACATGAATAAATCTTTCTCTGAAAACTTCAGAGCAGGAGTGGAAGTTTTCCATAACCTTAAAAAAGTTTTAAGCGATAAAGGTTATTCAACGAATGTTGGTGATGAAGGAGGATTTGCTCCAGATCTAAAATCCCATGATGAAGCGATTGAATGTATTCTCACGGCCATTAAAAAAGCTGGTTACGAGCCTGGAAAAGATATTTCTATTTCTCTGGATTGCGCGGCTTCTGAATTTTATGATGCTGAAAAGAATGTCTATACTATGCAAGGTAAGACTTACACTGCAAGTGAGATGATTGGTTACTATGAGCATCTCATGAGTCTGGCTCCTATTTACTCAATTGAAGATGGTTTTGATGAATCAGACCGTGACGGTTTTATGAATTTTCAAGCAAAGCTTGGTTCAAAGTTAGTCAACGTAGGGGATGACCTTTTTGTAACAAATGCAAAAATCCTTAAGCGTGGAATTGAAAATAAAGAGGCCAATGCTATTTTAGTAAAAGTGAATCAGATTGGTTCATTATCTGAAACATTCGATACGCTTAAACTTGCTTTTGAAAATGGTTTTAAGGCAATCATCTCTCACCGTTCAGGTGAAACAGCAGACTCGTTTATTGCTGATCTTGCAGTAGCTTCAGGAGCAGGACATATTAAAACTGGTTCAGCTTCTCGTAGTGATCGAATGGAGAAATACAATCAACTTCTTCGCATAGAAGAAGAACTTGCCGATCAAGCTGTCTTTCAAGTAGTTAAATAATAAAAGGGAGGAGAAATCCTCCCTTTTTTATTGTTTCCACTTATAGATGCAGTACAATAAAGACATGGACCTAATATCTTTCAAAAAGGGGGTCCCATGGTGACTAAGCTCTTTGTTGGTTTGACGTTCTATGCTGATAACTCTTTTTCCAAAAATATTGAGAGTTTCAGGTCACGTTTTGATTCGAAGTTTCAATCAAACCCTTATTTACATCTTCCAATAGTTCCTCCCTTCGAAGTAGAGGCCAGTCAAGTTAAGACTCTTGAAGCAGAGTTAATTGAGGAACTTGAATCTTTTTATTTTGAGAATACCGCTCATCATACGATGAAGTTCACTGGTATCGATGTTCATGAATATAAAAAAAATAAAATTCTTTATTTAAATCCAACCGTTGATGAGGAGCTCTCACTTTGTCAGGAATCACTTTTTTCTATTTGTAAGTCTTACGTTGATAGGAATAAAAGGATGAAAGATAAGAAGGCTTTTTTAACAATTGGGCGATATCACGAAATTTTTGATCTACATTCGGCCATTGAACTTGCTCAAAGGGAATTCCACGAATTTACCACGCTACCTTTTGAATCTATTTGTTTATTTTCAAAAAACAACGGTAACTGGTACAGAGAGGCAGATTTGGTCAGTTTTGAGCGACCAACGAGCAACCTTTTGCAAAAATCTCACGTCAGTTTATAATTAGGGAATGAAAAAAATCGTTTTCCTGATACCTCTGTTTATGAGCGGCAACATGCTTGCTCAAACTAGTTATGTTGCTCCAACAAAAACATTATCCAAGGCCGGGTATGAGTTAAATTTCTCTGGAGATTATTTCACTTCTTCCTCAAGAGTTGCTCTCGATGGAGAGGAACTTAGTTTTGAGGACGGGGAAGGTTTTCAGAGAATGCAGGGTTCTTTTGCTGGTTCATACGGATTAACCAATCAATTACAGATGTCAGTGGGGGCCCGTCTTCGTAGTCAGGTTTCTACTTTTTCAGAAAGTTCTGGACGAGATGATGCTACAGCGATGGGGCTAGAATCAACATGGCTAAAACTTATGTATGCATTTAAGCCCGTCAACAGACTCTACTATGCCATTGAGGGGGAATATCGATATCGGCCTTTCACGAATAAAGAGTTTAAAGTCGGAGACGATGCGACAGATATGATTTTAGGTGATGATGGGGATAGCTACTCATTTGGATTAGGTGTTACCTATCATTCTCCACATAATAATTATTTCACAGTCAGGGGAGGGTACAGACGCCCTGGGCAGGAATTATCCGACGAAGTTTACTATCAAGCAGAAGCAGCAATGGTGTGGAAGAGGATTTCATTACTAGCAGGAGTTGATGGAGTTTATTCCCTTGGAAGAGATCCTAATGAAGGGGAAACCCGTCTGGCCCTCAACACTGGTTCTACTTTTTTATATCATCAAGAAAATAGAGAATGGATCGCCCCTTATGTTGGACTCAACTTTGCGGTCGGAAATCTTTGGAGAGTTGAGCTTCGTGGTTCACAAATTGTGACCGGAAAATCTACAGACCTCGGAACCGGTTTTGGAGCAAGTCTCATACGTCGTTCCGAATCTTCAAACCCGACTAAAAAAATAGACCGTGCTTTTAAATCTTACGACTTAGAGGCCACTATATCTAAAGTCTCCCCTAAGGCAGGGTACGTGGTGATAGATAAAGGAATTGCCCACGATGTGGAGAAGGGGATGGTCTTTGATTTCTATGAGTTTGATTATGTTGGTGGAAATGATCTTTTAGCGCGAGGTACAGTCATTAGAGTTCAATCAGAGACATCAATTATCAAAATAACCTCCAGATTTAAGACTAAACCACTTAAAGAAGGAGTACTTGGAAGGGCCAGAATTCGCTAAAGGCATATATTTCTTTTGTTGTGCCGATAGAGAGTTAAGATAAAATGAGTATAACTAGATGAAAAAAGGTTTTGTATGAAGTTTATCACTCGTTCAATGATGATACTAATTGGATTCACTCTTGCTGGACAGGTGAGCGCGAAAAGCTTTACTAGTAAGTATTGCGAGTTTGAACTACCACCAGGGTGGGAATGTCAGCTTGAGGGATCTGAGTATGTTTGTCAGAGTGAAAATGCTGATAGAAAAAAAGAATCCATCATCATCTTAGCTGCTAAAATTCGTGGTGAACAAGATAGCCTAGATGAATACATGGCCTATCTCAAAAAAAATAAAGAATACAATCTTCCAGGTGGTAAAAAGCAAGTCAGTGAACCTAAGTCGGTTAAGATGACAACTGTGAATGATCATCGTTGGGTAGATTCCCTTCATCTGGCCTCAGAAGTTCCAGGCTTCTACACAAGATATCTTGCAACAGTTAAAGAAGATCTCGGTGTAGCGGTGACGTTCTCTGTTAGTAAGGACCTCTATTCTGCTTACAAGCCAGTGATGGATAAGATGGTTTCTAGTCTTCGAGTTTTCCGTCAAAAAAAGACTGGTCTTCAAGACTTAAGATCAGGAACGAAGTCAGAAGATCCAAATTTTGCTGATGCCACTTTCAATCCCAATGCCGCTATGGATGTTTCAGTTAATAAAACAAGAAAGCGAGCAGATAGTGGTGACGGCAGTGATGATATGCTTTTCATTATTGCAGTTGTTGTGATTGGAGCAGTAGTTGCCATCATTATGAAGGGAAGAAAAAAGAAGCCAGCGGGTAAGAAGAAAAAGAAGCAATAAAAATTGGCAGTCAAATTTGAAGGACAGCCAACTAATACTAGAGACTTAGCGTATGAATCCCGTCAAATACTTAGAATTTGACGGGATTTTTTTTTCATAGGGTAAAATCAGGTTATGAAACAATTATTTTCAATTCTTTTATGCTTACAACTTCTTCTCCTTCCAGTTTCGGTGGCCGAGGCCAAGAAGGAAGGGGGAGGATCTACCACCAACCAGATTCTTGCCTTAGGGACAGGGATTATTGGTTCCAATATTATTACAAGTTGTACGATGGGAACTGTCACTCCTTCCATTATGGCCTTTGGAGCAGGATCACTTGTATACATCGGCTCAGAAATTTTTGGCGCAAAAGCACAGAAGGCTTTTATCGACGCTAAGAGTGAAGATATTAAGCAATTAAAAGCTACCATGACAGAAGGTGGAGACCTTCAAAGAGGAATAATTGAAGCGAGGTTAGAAGAAGAAAAAGAAAAACAGAGTTTCGTAAAAAAACGAAAGAAATGGATGACTGCAGTGACAGCTATTTATACAACAGCAACGGCTTTTGCTGTGATGGAACTTATTTGTACGAGTAATCCACTTACTATTTCTGGATGTTCTCATTGGGTATCAGCTGCTTGTAACGGTGCTATGTGCTTACCACCTGCGACTCTGTTAACTAAAGCTCTTGCTGTGGCCTATGGTTTCGGGACTAGTATGGCCGGAGGCGGTGCCATTTCGAGCTACGGTTCAATGTTATATGGGGGACTGACATTATTAATGCCAACTTTAAGTACAAAAGTAAGTGTGGCCTACCAGTTTCCGAAAGCTCGAATTGCCACATTTGGAGCAGGTACAGCTTTGTCATTGATGGTAGTGAAAGAATTGAATGGCATTGAAAAAGAACTCGATGAAAACATTAAAGATCTCGAATCTGTCTTGGCCAACCTTAAAGAGAAAACTGAAGATCCAAATGGGCTTAAAGACGGAGCTGGTTCGGTTGACTTAGCAAAGGATAACATCAACCTTATGCAAGGTTCTGGAAATGTAAAACGAATGGCCGTTGGTGATGATCTTAATAAGCACTGTTGGGGAAAGAATTCAGAGGGGACGCAAACTTATTCATCAGATGTCTGTAACAATTCTTTAAAGCTTTCACGACCAAAATATAATTCAAAGTTCAATCTTCCTACTCTGCAATCAGTTGCTAATACAGGAACCGACATGGCCCAAGCTGTTGCTAATGGAGACATGGCAGCAGCGAACCTTGCATCTAATGCGATGAGAGTGAAACAGATTAAAGATAATCTTTTGAAACAACTTAATGAGCAGAATAAAAAGTTAGGTAAAGAACCATACGATTATGAAAAAGAAGTAAATAATACTCTTGCTTCTATGAGAGATAGTCTTAATAAAGGTGGTGCAGGTCAAGCAGGGAACCTTGCTGGTTTCGGTTCAGGGGTACCTTCTTCATCATTAGATGCAAAACCTTCAGATGAAGCCTATCAGGAGATTAAAACTTCTGGAAGTGATGAAGCCATCGCTGCTGATGCAGGACAAGCTGATGGAGTTCAATTTGATATCAACGAAGGGAGTGGTGAAAGTGATACTTTCGATTTAGGAGATGCGGCCTTAGCTGAAGCCCACTCTCTTGAAGATTTTGAAACACAGGAATCTGATATTCTTGCAAAACCAGAAGAATCTATTTTTAAACAATTATCAAATAGGTATTTACTTAACTACAATCGAATCTTCGATACTAAACCGGCCACTCCTGCAGAGGCCAAATAAAGTGCCAGAATAAACAGTCACTGAGGGCCCTTGTAAAAGGGCCTTTTTTATTTACAAGTCTCTGAAATATCAAGAATTCTCATCTTCCTCCCTCATCTTCAAGGCCAAGCATTATATTATTAAATTCAAGATCTTAAGCCTTTTAGCCGATTAGATCGATAAGTCTTCAAGTGAGAAACTTATGAAATACTCGATTTTAACAATTCTTACTCTAACTCTTAGTACTCATCTTATTGCCAATGATGAGAGAAGCGAGAGAAGGGACAATAGGCAGCGAAATCATTTTGCAGAAGAATGCGTTACGATGCTAGCTGAACACCGACAGTCAGGTGCTGAAGAAAAAAATGAACGGCTTATAAATTGTGAGAATGCTGAGGCAGTATCCAAGAACTTCGGAAAATCATCAATTGCAAATTACGGTACATACCAAACAGCTGATGGAAGAGCTGTATGCCAAAAAAAAGCTGGCTTCACTCTCGATTATCAATCATGTGCAAGTACTGCTCAAATGTATGATTATCTTTTGGTGGCAGCCCAGGCGTTAGAGATACAGGCCGAATTGAGAGCGCAGCATGCTCAAAAAGAAGCCACTGAAAAGGTTCAGCAAAAGGCTTTAGCAGGAGATGTTCAAGGGGCAGGTCTTTCGGCTTCAAAAGATAATAGCTCAACAATGAAACAGATTAATCAAGAGAGAGCAGCTGCTTATACAGCAGCAGTGGCCGCCTTAGGAGCTAAACTAGCCGCTTGGAAAGATGATGCTGAAGATGTTTGTAAAGAACACGGTGGGGAGTGCCTCACCCAAGTACAGAAAGTTCAAGAATCCACCAGTGAGGATGAAGTTTTTGCTAATAGGAATATTAAATCTATTTTCACTTTGGCCCTAGCAGAGTTTACAGCGAAAGGTCTTGAAGCCGGTATTCTCGCCAGTCAATATAAAACAAAAGAAGAAGCCGTCGCTAAAATTCAAGAGACATATGAAGAAGATTTACTCGATATTCAATTTGATGAGTGTGCGATGAACCCAATGGCCAAAGAATGTTTAGGACCAGGGGAGAGAATCGCAGGAGAGTCTTACTCTTCAGGAACGGGAAGTTTTGCTGTTGGAGGAGGGGGATCAAACTCTTTTGACCTCGGATCTGGTACAGATGAATTTGGCGAACTAGGTGATGTTGCCAATATTGAATCACAACAAGTAGCAGGAATTAATTCTCCATTTAAAGATCAGATTAAAGAGGCCAATGATATTTTAGATCAAGCAGGTGCTGCTTCTGCAGGTTCTGGTGGACAAGCTCCTGCTGGCGGAGGGGCCGGTGGAGGAGGTATGGGAGGTGGCGGAAGTGCATCTCTAGGTAACGATACCAAGACTCCAGACGAGACGCCTGAAGAAGCGGAAATTAAGGCCAAAAAGGCAAGTGCAGGCTATGCGAGTGCTGGTGCTAAGGGGTTCAGTGGAGTAAAGTCTTCTAAAGAAGATAGTAACCCTTTTGCTAGTTTGTTTGATCAAAAAGGAAGTGCTGGAGGATTAGAAGAAGACCGCTCAATAGCCTCTAATGATATTGATGATAAGTCTTCGGTTCTGTTCCAAAAGATTTCTAAGAAGTATTCAGAGATGCATTCAAGTAAAAGAATTGAAGCCAATAATTTAGAGTTAGAATGAATGAGATATTCGAATATAAAACAAGAATCCTAGAGTCTCATCTAGACAGTTTCGGACACGTAAATAATGCAAATTATTTAAAGCTCTTTGAAGAGGCCAGGTGGGATTTTATCACGCAAAATGGTCATGGCCTAGAATACGTTCTCGAAAAAAGAGTGGGGCCAATTATTTTAGATCTCAATCTTCGTTTCAAACACGAATTAAAAAATAGAGAAGAAATTCAAATACTCTCTCAAGTGATCGAAGTTAAAAACTCGAAGATCTATATCATTGAGCAGAAGATGATGAAGCAAGATGGGAGAGTCGCGGCGATTGCTCAGTTTACGGCGGGCTTTTTTGACCTCAACGAAAGAAAGCTTATCACTCCTGAACCCGGCTGGATCAAAGCGCTTGGAATAAACTAACTGCCTCACTTGAGTGTGAGGCAGTTAGTTTTAGTCATTTTTCAAACGCTTATTGTCAGATCACTATTATTTCTTCGCTTTAACTCTCAAATGGAAGCCACCTCTTTGCATACCAAATGCTGGTATGACACCTCATTGCCCTAATTCCACCTGCAATTCCTTTGGATCAAAAGAT
>CAYWMU010000086.1:0-10409 GCA_964459395.1 uncultured Bacteriovorax sp. | reverse complement strand
ATAAACATACAGGCCTTGTAAAACTCTCCCTTAAAGGCAAGTAATATGGCCGTACATCCACAGGCCATGTTAAGGGCAGTAAATGTATTAGGTATGAAATAAGCGAGACGACGATCCAACATAAAAATATCCTTATTTATCAAGTGATACGGAGGCCACAACTGTACTTCCTGGTACCACTCTTTCATTTTCAAAAACTAAAATATTACATTCTTTAGGTAAGTACATTAAAAGGGTTCCTCCGAAAAGGTAATGTCCAAAACAAGCGCCCCCCTTACCAATATCGCCTGATTTCATCCAAATCTCAGGTCGCACTCCGTAAGGTCGATCAATAAACCTCATGCTGATGGGAATTTTTTTATTGGACAAAAGAGTCATATTACTACGACTAACTCCTTCAAGATTTCCATAAAAAGATTCGGGCCCTGCATCTAGATCAATTTTCTTCCCTTTAATATATTTAAGATAACTTACCTCACCTGAAGTTGGAAGATACAGTCCTTTGGGATTCCAAAAAGATATGGCGATCCTCACCTCGTGACCAACTTCTCCCGTTTCAAAGAGTTCGCTATTTTGACGAATGGAAACTACTGTTCCAAAGACTGGGGACAATATAAGTTCCTTATCAACTTTGACTGTTTCCACAAATGGAATGGGCGATCTTCGAAAGATAAGAAGCATTGGAACAAGAAAAAGGGAGAACCAAAAAAAAGCCGTATAACTACGGAAGAAAAAAACCCAAATTAAAATAAATAAACTTCCCCAAGCAAGGGCCGGATGCAAGAAGAAGTACTTTTTCATACGCTGGTCCTGAACTCGTCTTCAGGGGCCCTGAAATAATAGGACTCTCGTTGAAAGTTTTCTTTAATGATATGCTCTAAAGCTTGTGGATTTTTACCAAGTAAATCCGACGTGGCAAGAGCATTCGGCATGGCCTCTCGCCCGAGATCATCAATGGCCTTACCTGAATGAATGTAAAAAGAAGACTTATCAACCAAGAATTCTTTTAACTCTTTACTTGGAATCAATGTATTTTTCTTATCGCTCAGGGAGTGAATAAAATACTCTCCACGATAGGCCTTAGTAACCCAGTAACCAGATTCAATTCCTAGCAGAGGCAATATTTCATAGGTGTAGTAAGAATAAGTTTTAGTTCCGCCGAACTTAAATACATCTACGAAGCCTTCACTTAAACGAAGACCCGTATAAAAACCAGGCCCTGAAATATGAATCACAGAAGAGAGTTCAGGGACTTCAATTCCAAACTCAGAACAATGTTTTAAAGTTTCAAGTTGAAGAATCTCAGAAGCTTTTCTATCAGGGAAGTGAACATACTTGGCCCAACTGAAATCATCATTCAGTAGGCCAAGTGTTAAATCATAGGTCGAGTCAACGAATAGATGGGCCACTTGATTTAAAACAACCTTGATAAGTCGTTGAAGATGGCCACGAAGATAAGAAGGAACAGCATAGACATTCCTAAACGCTGGGCCAACTCAAGTTTCTTTCTAGAAAGTGGTCCACCATTAACTGTTTCAAAAAGAAGAAACATAATATGTCCCCCATCCAGAACAGGAATAGGAAATAAGTTAATGATTCCGAGATTAATGGAAATAAGGGCCATTAATCTAAAGAACATTGAAAGACTGACGTTAAACGAATCAGAAGCCACTTTACCAATGGCCAGTGGTCCACCGATATTATTGAGAGAAACTTCGCGAGTGATTAATTTTTTATAACCACTAACAGTTTTAACCATTCCATCCCAAGTTCTTGTAAAGGCCCCTGTGACTGCAGCTCCAAAGCTCTCTGCTTTGGCAGTAATCAGACGAGGCTTTAAATACTCAACTGAACTTTGCACACCAATGAGAGCAAGTTTCTGACCATCAATCTCTTTAATCTCTGGGATAATTTCTTTCTCTGAAAGTCCTTCAGAAGTTTTCACCACAAACTTAACCGGCTCTCCAGCATTAACAGCTTGTAGCTTTCCACGAAGGTCCTCAAAGCGCTCAATCCGCTCGCCATTTAAACTAACAAGGATATCACCCTTTTTAAGTCCTGCCTTATCAGCAGCTGATCCCATCACCACATTACTGATCTCAAGATCAAGAGGATAAAGTTTGGCAGCTTCTAAAGACTCATCAAGACTTGCCTCTGTTAACTCTACGAGATGTGGCTCATCATTGATAATGAGTGAATTTCCTTCAAGTACATAGTGGTAGAGGTAAGCTGTTCCCGGAGCATAACTCTGGGCCAATTCATTTATTGATGCATTGGTATTTACATTTTCATTGGTAAAAGAAAGAAAGAATTTTTCTCCATTCTCATCAACAAAAAGAGGTCTCTTCATTGGAGTGAGAACTTCCATAAAAGAAGTAATAAATGGCTCAAAATTCATATCAACAGGAAAGCTAATCACTTCCCCATTTCTTTCAACTGAAATGGTCTCAACTTTTGAAGCCTTGATATTAAGGTCATCAAAACTTAAAACTTTCTCATCATTGATTCCTACTAAGACATCTCCTGAACGAAGCCCTTTTTCATAAAGAACAGATTGCTCAGTAACTACACCGACTCTTGATTCAGGAACTTTTTCCCCTCCGGCCAGAAGACCTACATAAAGAACATAAGCAAGAAGGATATTTGCTAGTGGACCACCAAAAACAATCCAGAAGCGCGCCCATTTTGATTTATGATTGAAAGCTACTTTTTTCTCTTCAGGAGAAAGTTCCGTTTCAGAGAAAGGATCATCACCGAACATCTTGACGTACCCTCCAAGTGGGATGGCCGAAACTGCATATTCAGTGTCTTTTCTTTTATATTTTAAAATCTTTGGTCCAAAACCAATTGAGAAAACTTCTACTCTTACGCCAAAAAGACGAGCAAAGAAAAAGTGTCCTAATTCGTGGAAAAAGATCAACGGACCTAGGAATATTACAAAGATTAAAATCTTCTCTAACATGAAAACCCCTTAACTAAAAAGTGGCCAAGAGATAAAAAGCGTACAGTGGAGCAACAAACACAAGACTATCCACTCTGTCGTAAACTCCCCCATGACCAGGGATTAGGGAAGAACTGTCTTTAATCTCAAATTGTCTTTTCAGTTTTGACTGAGCAAGATCCCCTATCTGAGATGAACAAGCAATCAGCGCAAAAATGATAACAGTAAAGATGTTAACACTTTCTACACAATTGTACCAAAAAACAGATGTTAAAATGACGGAAAAAAATACGCCTCCCAAAGCACCTTCAACGGTTTTCTTCGGGCTTACTGACTCCCATAATTTTCTTTTTCCAAATAATCGACCAGTAAAGTATGCGGCCGTATCCACTGTAAAATTAAGGATAAAAAGACCTGCAAATAAGAGGCGCCAGTTTTCTAAATAGACAATATAGCTCAGGGATAAAATGGGAGTAAGAACTATGATTCCCATTAGTGGAGTTAGCCTCCTGAAGATTCGAACAAAGCGATCTGATTTCCCGGGAGCAATAAATAAGTAAAGAAGAAGAGCGAGATCTACTAAAAGACCAAGAATGATCCAAACACCGAAGTGATTGAAACTAACTTGATAATAATTAAAAAACCAAAATCCTAAACTATAGGTGGCAATGGCAAAAAGGTAGGCAAAGGAACTTCTCGAACGCAAACAAAAGTTGGCCAGAATCTCATCAATAATAAAAAAACCTACAATCCCTAGCAGAGGAATTGTGAATTGAGGACCGAGAAAGATACATATGACCACTCCCAGAATCATAACGAGTCCGGAAATTATCCGAGTGAGAGTATTCGACATTAGACATGAACCCCTTTGAAAAGGGCAGATTTATTAGTTTCAGCTTGAATAAGAGAATCTGCAAGAGCAGCTTGGGAGCTGACATTTCCAAAACGGCGTTCTCTTGAAGAAACATTTTCGATTATTTTGCCAAATTCAAGAGGAGTAAAGTCTGGCCATTTTGTTGGAGTAAAATACAACTCAGCATAGGCCAACTGCCATAAAAGGAAGTTCGAAATTCTTTGTTCTCCACCTGTGCGAATTAGAAGATCAACGTCTCCTGTTTCAGCACGATACATATGAGTATCAAGGTCATTCTCACTAATAGTTTTGCCCGGATTAGCTTCAATATATTGGTTAACGGCCCGAACGATCTCTGAACGAGATCCATAACCAAAAGCAAACGTAAGCATTAGTCCTGTATTGTTTGCTGTTTCTTCCTCTAAACTCTTAATGAGATGTATCGTATCGAGTGAAAGATTCTGGATCTCACCGATAACCCTAAATTTAATATTATTGGAAAGAATACGTTGTTTTTCTTTTAGAAGAAATTTTTTGAGTAAGCGAAATAAAGTTGAAACCTCTTCAACCGGTCGACTCCAATTTTCTGTAGAGAAGGCATAAAGGGTAAGAGCTTTTAAACCCAAGTCATCAGCAGTTTGAACTATATCGGAAACAACTGCGGCTCCACGAACGTGGCCCCATACGCGAGGACGGTAGCGCTTAGTTGCCCACCGTCCATTTCCGTCCATAATAACTGCGACGTGCTTGATACTCGACATAAAATCCTAAACAGTAAGAAGTTCTTTTTCTTTAGCTTCAATAACTTTATCAACTTCTTTGATATACTGATCTGTTATTTTTTGAATTTCATCTTGAATCTTTTTAGATTCATCTTCTGAAATTGCTTTATCTTTCTCAGCTTTTTTAACTTTATCGTTTTGATCTCGACGAATATTTCTAATAGCAACTTTTGAATCTTCCCCCATCTTCTTCACATCTTTAACTAGAAGCTTACGCTTATCTTCTGTTAGAGCTGGGAACTGAATACGAATGAAGTTACCATCGTTACCAGGGGTAAGACCGATGTTAGCAGCAAGAATCGCTTTCTCAATTGCAGGAATAAGACTTTTATCAAAAGGTTGAATCTGAAGAAGACGAGCCTCTGGAGTAGAGATTTGTCCTAGGTTTTTTACAGGAGTTGCAGTGCCATAGTAATCAGCAGTTATTCCATCAAGAACATTCGCTGATGCACGACCAGTACGAACTCTTGTTAATTGATTTTGTAGAGCTTTAATAGCTTTGCCCATATTTTCTTCAAGAGCTGGCTTAATTTCATTCAACATTATAATACTCCTTAAAGCTTTTTAGTAACGAGGGTCCCGATGGATTCACCATTAACAACTTTTGCAATATTACCGTCTTCAAACATATTGAAGACAATGATATCCATATTGTTGTCCATACAAAGTGTGATGGCCGTTGAATCCATTACCTTAATCTCTTTATTTAAAACATCAATATAAGATAACTTATCAAACATCACAGCATCACTAAATTTCATAGGATCTTTATCATAAATCCCATCAACCTTAGTAGCTTTCATAATTAAATTTGCATTTATTTCATTGGCACGAAGGGCTGCGGTGGTATCCGTAGTAAAATATGGATTTCCCGTACCTGCCGCAAAAATCACCACTCTCTTCTTTTCAAGGTGGCGAACAGCACGACGACGAATATAAGGCTCGGCCACTTCTTGCATATCAATGGCAGACATAACCCGAGTGAAGACCCCTTTTCTTTCAATAGAATCTTGAAGGGCCAAACAATTAATCACTGTTGCCATCATTCCCATATAATCGGAAGTAGATCGATCCATTCCCGAAGTTGCACCCGCAACTCCACGATGGATATTTCCACCACCAACTACGATCGCAATTTCACAACCAGTGGAATGTAGTTTAACAATTTCGGAACTAATTTTATTTAAGACGTCACCAGAAATACCGAAGCCCTGCTCACCAGCTAAGGCCTCTCCTGATAACTTAATGAGGACGCGATTATATTTCATGAGAACCTTTAGAAAGGAAAAGGGGACCTAAGTCCCCTTTAAAAGTTTCAATCTATTTTAGATTAATTCTGCCCTGTGATCTTAGCGATTTCATCAGCGAAGTTCTCAGACTTCTTCTCAACACCTTCACCAAGGTTAAGCTTGATGAACTTTTCAACTTTAACAGTAGCACCAACTTTAGTAGCAACTGAATCGATTAGTTTGCTGATTGTCATATCAGGATCTTTAACAAAAGATTGCTCATAAAGACAAACTTCTGAAGCAAGCTTATTCAGCTTACCTTTAACAATGTTTGGAATCATTGCTTCAGGCTTACCTTGCTCTTTAAGTTGAGCAGTGTAAATTTCAGCTTCTTTATTTTTATAATCTTCATCGATCTCGTTAGCATTTAGGAACTGAGGGTTAGCAGCAGCAATATGCATAGAAATATCTTTTGCTAGCTCAACAATATCCTCGTTAGAAGCAACATCTTTATCAGTCACTAGGCTTACGAGTACTCCGATTTTTCCAGAGTGAACATAAGAACCGATAAGACCATTACCTTCTACTTTAAGAAGTTCTACACGACGAAGGTCAATTTTCTCACCAATTTTAAGAGTAAGATCTGTAACAGTATCTTTAACTGTTCCAGCTGGTCCCTTAGCATCAAGAAGAGCTTCAATAGAAGTGATGTTTGAATCAACAGCAATATTTGCAGCATCTTTTGCAAAAGCTTGGAACGCATCGTTTTTAGCAACGAAGTCAGTTTCACAGTTTACTTCAACAAGAGAAGCAATTTTGCCTTTTACGCAAGCAGCGATCATACCTTCTGCAGCAACACGAGATTGCTTCTTAGCAGCAGCAGCTAGACCTTTTGCTCTTAGATAATCAACAGCTTTTTGAACATCGCCATTGTTCTCATCTAGAGCTTTTTTACAATCCATCATTCCTGCGCCAGTTTGTTCGCGAAGGTTTTTTACGTCAGCAGCTGTGTATGCCATAAGTAAGTCCTTTGGTATTAGAGTTAAAATTAAACTTCTTCTTCTGCGTCTTGAAGATCGATATCCTTAGAATATTTTTCAAGGATTTCTTTTTCTAAATCCATATCACGAACAGAGTCTTCACCAGAATCTCTACGGCTCTTTGCTCCGCCTTCTACGATTGCATTCGAGAAGTAATCGAGGAAAAGTGTGATAGATTTAAGAGCGTCATCATTTCCTGGAACAACATAATCAATTCCAGTTGGATCACAGTTTGTATCAGTGATAGCTACAACAGGGATTCCAAGAACGTTAGCTTCTTTAACGGCAATGTGCTCATTGTTTGGATCGATAATGAAGATAGCTCCTGGAAGCTTTCTCATATTCTTGATTCCACCAAGAGTTTTTTCAAGCTTAACAACTTCTTTTTCGATATTAGACTGTTCTTTCTTAGTAAGAAGTTTGTAGTCACCGTTCTCTTTCATTTTTTCAACTTTACGAATCTTATCAATTGAAAGAGCGATCGTTTTATAGTTTGTAAGCATTCCACCTAACCAACGAGAAGTAACGTGGTACGCTCCACACTCTTCAGCTTTTTGCTTAACAATGTCAGAAGCTTGTCTTTTAGTTCCTACGAATAGAACAGACTTTCCTGATTGAGTTGTCTTCTTAAGAAACTCATATGCTCTCTCTGCCATAGGAAGTGTTTGTTGAAGATCGATGATGTAGATTCCGTTACGCTCACCGTAGACGTATTTCTTCATCTTTGGGTTCCACTTGTGAGTCTGGTGACCGAAGTGCGCTCCTGCTTCAAGCAGTTGCTTTACAGATAAATTAGACATGTATGCTCCTGGTGGTTACATCGAATCACTTTGAGCCATCACAATGATGGACCAACCAATGAAAAGTGATTAGATTTGTCCTAAATTGGACGATTAATATAAGTCAAAACTAAATAGCACGCTGTGATGTTTAGATCAAGAACTTTGACAGTGAAAACAGGATCTTGTCATCTGAGTTTGCAGAAATAGCGCCGAGAAAACTACTCGGCGCACAATATTTTTAAAATGGTCCATTATTCTATGGGAGCTATAAGCACTTTACGAGGTTTGGAACCCTGAGCAGGCCCAACTACTCCTTGACGCTCCATTTCTTCAATGAGGTTGGCCGCACGGTTATAGCCCACTCCAAGTCTGCGTTGTAAAAAAGATGCACTGGCCATGCGATGAGAGGCCACAATTCGCACTGCTTCCTCATATTTTTCATCTTTTGCCCCGGCCCCCATGCCGTCTCCGTCAAATCCTCCACCCTCAAAGTCATCTCCAGAAGAGCCGTTATTCTCAATGAACTCAACAGCTGAAGCATCAAACTGAGCAGGAATTTCGGCCAGTTTTTCAACGAGTAATTCAATTTCTTCTTCATCAACATAAGCGGAGTGCATGCGAAGAGTTTCAATACCCTGTTTAAAGAGCATATCCCCTTTACCAAGAAGTTTTTCAGCTCCCATGGTATCAAGTACCACCCTTGAGTCCATATTCGTCGTAACACGAAATGAAACCCTAGTAGGGAAGTTCGCCTTAATCACACCTGTAATAACGTCAGTAGAAGGTCTTTGGGTGGCGAGAACAATATGAATACCTGAAGCACGTGCTTTAGCAGCTAATCGAGAGATGGAGTTCTCAATGGCCTTACCTGACTTAGAGAGGACAAGATCTGCGAACTCATCCACTACAATCACGATGTAAGGCATTTCATAATCCATAGCATCTACGTCTTCATAATATTTATTAATTTTACAAAGAAGTTCATGCCCGGCTGTTTTGACTTTTTTATTAAAGCCATCAATATTTTTAACACCAAAATCTTTTAGTAGAGAATAACGACGTTCCATCTCATCAATGGCCCACATAAGGGAAATTGAAGCAATCTGTGGATCAGTCACTACCGGCATAATTAAATGCGGAAGAGTTTGATAAAGAGCGAGCTCTAGCTGTTTAGGATCAATCATAATCAAACGAAGTTTTTTAGGACTTAGTTTAATGATAAGTGAAACTAGCATTGTATTAATGAATACTGATTTACCGGCCCCGGTTGTACCGGCCACAAGTAAGTGCGGAGTAGAAGCAAGATCAATGACCGCAGCATCCCCGTAAGCATCTTTCCCCATAGCGATAGGAAGACGATAGTTAGAACTGATATATGTTTCTGACTTCAATACTTCATCGAGATAAATGAGATCTCTCGGATTTCGAGGCACTTCGATCCCAATAGTGGATTTCCCTTTCATTGGATAAACCATTCTGATTGGGGCTCCCATTAATGCTAGGGAAAGGTCATCCGTCCGATTAGTCACCCCAGCAACTTTAACTCCTGCTCCAAGTTCAAGCTCAAACGTGTCAACAACAGGACCTTTAAGAACGTTAATGATCGTTGCTCGTATATTAAACTCAAGAAGCTTGGCTTCGATAGCAGAAGCGATAGTTACAAAATAGTTATCATCAGGATCATTTGAAGCATTTGAATGGTTCGCTGGAGCAATACAATTAATAAGCTCATCAGTGTTAAAGAATGTATCCTCAGTGTTCTTACGTACTAGAGTAGATTCTTCTTCAACTTGCTCTTCCTCAAAAGACTCTACTTCTGGAGTAACAGTATTGCTCTCAGGCATAACGAAATCAACAATACGTTCAGCAAATGATGGAGCTGTAGAAGTTTCTGGTTCAGCAACTTCTCTAACAGGATCCTCTTTAATGATTGGTGAAGAAAGAGACTTAGGAGTTTTCACCTTTGATGAAGAAACTTCTTTTACTTTATCTGCAAAAGATTTCTCAACGGGCTTCCTTTTCAAAACAGAAGAAAGGTTTAAACCTTTTAAGGCAGATAAATCCATATTCTTAAAAAAGTTTGGAGTGTTTTTAAGATATCCATAAAGAGATATGAAAAAATGAAAAAACTTTTCCTCAGAAATGAAATAGAAAAGTCCTAGAACTGAGACACAGAAAGTTAGGAAAACATAGAGGGTACCAACATAGTCAGTAATTAAAGAAAATAATCCCTCCCCTAATGAAAAAGGAAGAATGAGATAACAAAGAGAAAAACAACTGAGGGTAAGAAAAAAAGCTACAAAAGAAGATTTAATATCAACGCTTTTCTTAGAAAGAAGGAGCGTGTTAACCAAAGCAAAACCAACAAAAGCTGAAGTCACCCATAGGCCACACCAGTATCCAAAATTAGCTAAGACAGTGGAGGCATAATATGAAAAAAGATTTACCGAATTATTTTGATAGCTAATTTCAAAGTAATTATCAGGTAATGAATCATGCAATGAGAAATAAGCAATATTCAAAAATGAGAGAACAAAAAGGGAGTAAAGTTGAAACTTAATTATTTTTTTTTCCATTCTTAAATTGTAGGAATGCTCGGCCTTTAAGGCAAGTTCAGCAATGAGTTAAGTTAAAGAAAGGATTGAGTTTTTACTGGAGTATTTTAGGAGGGAATAAAGGAGTATAAGGTGGATAAGTTGAAAAAAGGGAATAAAAAAAGCCCATCGTTAGATGGGCTTTTTAAAATATGAAGGGTGCATCTTGCTATTCTCACACCAAGTGA
>CAYWMU010000085.1:0-10540 GCA_964459395.1 uncultured Bacteriovorax sp. | reverse complement strand
AAACAGCTGCAAAAAACTATTGGGCCCATTATAGAGAAGACCTCTGGAGCAAAGAACATCGCAAGCTAGGGCAGGTTCCCTTGATAAACCTGGTAAAGGCAAGTGTTGAGGTCAACTATGAGCACCTTCTGTCGCGCTTTCAAAAAGAGATCAGCATTATTTGGGGAGAGAAGGATAAAGTCTTTTCCATGCGTTTTTATGAGAAGTTTAAAAAACTGTGTCCGCAATCGCAATTTTATCTCTATAAAGTAGGGCATTTTTCACCGCTGGAGACTCCAGAAGTATTCAAAGATATCCTATTAGGACATGAAAAAAATAGCTAATTATCAAACTCTTATCTTTGATGGACTTTACTGGTTCTTTGCCTTTCTTATTTATGGGATCTCCTTAGGGAGTGCTCTCGCTTTTGGAAAGTATTTTTGGCAGGAAGAACTTTGGAAACAAGTCATCGTTATTCTCTTAGGCTATTTTGTCTTTCTTCACGTTTTCGTTATCAGCATAGGTGTCCTTAAAAGAATTCTTCAAAGACCTCTTGTGACAGGCAAAATTCCTGTAGGATTGAATAAAGATTATTTTGCATTCGCTTTAAACTCCGTTTTTCATGGAATCTTTTTTACTTCTCCAGTAGCGGGGCAAGTGGGGATTACATTTTACCTTACGGCCCTTTATTACCGCTTGATGGGCATGAAAGTGGGGCTGAGTAATATCATCGGAACAAATGTTTTGATTCGTCAGCCAGAGCTTATTAGTTTAGGGAAGAAAACAGTCTTAGGTATTGGTTCTATTTTAAGTTGTCACTACTCACCCAATGGGAAAATTCATGTGCAGGGAAGAATTCAAGTGGGTGATCACTCTCTTATTGGGGCCTATGCCCAACTTGCTCCTGATTGCATCCTAGGAGACCGAGTAGTGGTAGGAAACAGAAGTATCATTTTCTCTGATGTTGAAATTGGAAACAATGTTCAGATTGGAATGGAATGCCGAATTGAGTACGGCGTACGAATTCCGGATAACGTCATCATTAAAAGTAATTCCGTTATAAAACGAAGTGATAAAATAGAGAGTGGACAAACTTGGGGAGGGAATCCTGCTTGTTTGATCAAAAAAGGAGAAGCAATATGAGTAAATTGGCCCTACTCGATGAGAGACTAAAAGAAGGTGTAAAGCTTCTTGAAAGTTCAGATTTCTATAAAGAAATTATGGGTAGTAATAAAGAAACAGTCATAAAAATTTATACTGATTACCTTCGATACTGTTATCACTATGTTTCTCTAAGTTCTTCTTTTACTCCCTTGGCCGCTCGCCGCTTAGATGTAAAACATCTTCATGTGCGAAAATGGATTCTTGAACACTCAGGTGAAGAACTTGGGCATGAGTTGATGGCCATCAATGACTTGAAAAAACTCGGTGTAGATGTGGATGCAGTGAAAAAAGAATCAGCTCCTATTGGTGTACTGGGTTATGTGAGTTTCTTTCACTATAAAGTGGCCATCGATAACCCGTGGACTGCTTTTGGAGTTCTCTACTTCCTCGAAGGAATGGCCACGGCCCTTGCCCCTAAGATTGCCAAGAATGTGGCAGGGTGCTTAGGAGATATTAAGGCACTCTCTTTTTTTAAAGAGCATGGAGATCTTGATGTAGATCACATGAAGGAGCAACAAGCTGTCCTTGAGAAAGCGGATTTAACTTCAGATGATCTAAAAGCAATCGCTGATACAATTCGTGAAACGGCCCATATGAAAAAATTCATGCTCGATAAACTTATGGAAGAAATAAAAAGGTAGATAACAAATGAAAGTTTCAGAACAGCAGGTAAAAGACTTAATCGTTGAAATTTGTCAGATTGACGAGGAGAAAATCGTCTCTTCAGCAAAGCTTAAAGAGGATCTTCAAATGGACTCGCTAAATATTGCTGACCTCATGGCATCACTCGAAGAGGATTTTGAAGTCAGCGTTGTACAAGAAGAGGCCATGAAAATTAAAACCTTCGGTGAGCTTATTGAGTATATTAAAAATCACTAATCATTAATCTCACAATGAAAGTGGGAGAAAAGGCACTTCTTTTGGAGTTGATCTAAAGGAAGTGCTATATCTAAATTCTCATCATTCATCATTTTATCAATATCCACCTGAATACTAAAATCCTGATGGTTATAAAAGTGAAAGAGCTGATAATTTGCTTTAAGAGTAAGTGCACAATATTCTTCCACTAGAGTGAGCATTTCAGGGGACTGAATGTCAGAGACGCCATTTACTTTTGTAAAAAGAGCTTCTCTTTTATTTAGTAAGTCTTTATCCGTCTGAGCTTCCCAAATAATATCTCTTCCGCGATTAGTGAGTCTTAATTTCTCATCTCCTGTGAAGTCAGGAGCAGGATTTTTTAAGTTATAGATGAACTTAGTATCATCTTTTAAAGGAGGGATTTGAGCGAGGCGTTTCAGTTGGCCAGCAATGATACTCATATTGACGTCACTATTTCCGTCAAAGAGGGAGACCACCCGGTGATCTCTCATCATTTTTTGAGTGATACCAAAATCAGAATCACGAATATAGAAACGAGCACCGATAACTTCCGTAGCACTTTGAATGATTTCATCACTCAGCTTTGTTACATAATATTTGGAAATAGCGGAGTAGAGGCTCATGACTTCTGGAATCATCGTGACAAAACGAGAACACATGATGGCGAAGGCTTCGATTAAAAGAAGCTTTCTGTAACATTCTTGTAGTTTGAATTTTACTGCAGGAATATGAAGGGCCTCTTTTCCATAGAGAATCCGAGAGCTCGTAAATTCCAGGGCACGACGAAGAGTCGTATCTGCGGCCCCTAAGCTAAAGCTCGCGCAAAGAAGGCGAGAAATCTGCATTGTCTTAAGAATAATCTCTTGTCCTTGGCCAGCTCTTCCAATAAGTGAGTCTTGTTGGGAAAAATGATCGAAGATGATGCCACTAATATCAGCACCACGAATACCTAGGGTATTAATTTTAGAAATATTAGTAAATGAACCCTGATGAGCTTTATCTTTTAAGATGAGGTGAACATTGAGAACTCCTCCTTCCCCAAGAGTGAGGACACTGAGAGCTCGACCTTTAGTGGCATTATTAATACACCACTTCTTTCCGTTAATTACGCCGTTAGTATCGCTAACCTTTGTCATAGAAAGGTCAGAGCCATTTTCTTCTTCTGTGAGTGCAAGGCAGTTTAGTCCACCTTTTTTTAGAACTTCCGTGAGCTCTTTTTTTTGTGTCTCACTTCCATAAAGCCAAACCGGTAGAGAGCCAAGGAGAGTTTGTCCTAAAGCAATGGCCGCCGTAAGGTTTCTTCGAGAGAGAAGGCGCCCCATGTGAAGAGTATCTTCAACGCTTCCCATCTTGCCCCCAAGAGAGTTTGGGACAAAGGAGAGGAGGATATTATTTTGGAGAAGCTTTTCAACTTCTTGAGGGAAGGCCGAAGCCTCATCATCTTGAAGAATGCTGTTGGTTTCTGCTTTAAGGGGTTGGTGTTCAATAAGGGACTTAAACATTTCTTTCCTTAATAATGTCGAGTGTTTCTTTTTCATGTTTAGGCCAGATACTTTCAAATCTCCCTCCCACATGAGGGCTTAAATAAACATTAGAAAGTGTCAGAAGCTCCCCGTCCTCAGGGTAGGGTTCAGGGCTTGTCACATCGGCGAGGTAAGTGGCCTTGGGGTTAGTCGTAAGAAAACTGATGAGATCTTTTTCGATAAAAAGTTCTCCCCGAGAGATGTTCACGATAATGATTTCTTCATTTAGGTTCTGGTAAAAACCTGGATCATTAAAGAAGCTCTCAGTTTGTTCATTATGGTCAGTAGCGATAATCACCACATCAAGATCTTTAAAGAAACTTTTATCATCGTAAGAATACAGAGTAGCGTGAGCAGGAGAATCCTTACGGTTAGTAAGAAAGCGAATCTCTTTAAATAGAGGTTGAGCAAGTTCTGAGATCTTAGTTCCGATATTTCCAAAACCGATTATTCCTAAGGTCGATTCACTGGCAAGCTTTGAGATACCAAAGTTATCTTTATCCCAAGAGCGACTATGATAGAAAGTTTCTTTCCTTATACCTTTAAGAGCAAGATAAAGAGCGTGTTCAGCAACGGAATCTCTACTCACCTTAGTGTTTGAGATGATATATTTCTTACTCATCTTCTGCCATGAAAGGGGAATTTGGGCCGTTAGAAAATGTACCCATTCAAGATGAGGATTTCCTCGGATAAGGTTTGCCGGAAAAGGAAGGCCTATAATGGCGTGAGCGTCTTTAAGAAGAGAGAGTTCGAGTTCAAACTTCTTTAGCTCTCTAATTTCCCAGTGAGCAAATTCCTTTCTTATCATATTAAGGTAAGACTCCGGCATTTTCCAAAAGTCTTGATCAGAAGGATTAACAATCGTTAGCTTTTTCATAGTGACTCGATAAAAAGAAGAACGTCTTTTAATGTTTTCCAGTTTGAGGCAACACTCTCATCACGCTCAATTTCAAAGTAATCAATAATTCCGTAAAAGAGATTGATTCGTCCAAGGGAATCGATGCCAAGGTTTTTTAGTTCCATATCCTCAGAGGCATCAAGAACAGAGGTATTAAGATAGAGATCATCAACAGTTTTAATGATTTCATTGAGCTTTATTTTTAAATCATTCATCTAAATTCTCCTACGGAAGAACAGGGTGCTTAAATTCAAAATTCTTTTTATGGTGTTTTTGTAAATGAGTGGCCACTCTTTCTCTAATTTTTTGATGCTCTAAAACTTCATCAATGAGACCTGACTTAAGGGCGAGGTGAGGGGACTCATAGTTATTAAAGTAATCCAAAGCTTTATCTTCTTCGCTTCGAGGGTCATCACTATAGATATTTGATCTCGCCGCAGCGTAACCCATGATAGCGATCTTTGAGTCAGGAAGAGCAATCTTTAAATCGTTTTTAGGATTGAGGGAGTTTTGAAGCATTAAGAAAGCTGCTGCTCCATAACATCTTCTCATAACAATTGAAATGCGAGGAACTCGCATCAGCATGGCCGAACAAAAGTTCGCCCCACTTCGAAGGAGTCCATTCTGCTCTTCCTTTGTTCCAGGCATAAATCCTGGCACATCAATTAGAGAAATTAATGGAAGCCCATAGGCATCACAAATTCGAAGAAAGCGCGTTGATTTAAGAGACGCTTCCACTCCAATGGCCCCTGCGAAATTATTACTTTGATTGGCAATAATTCCTACACTCACTCCACCGATCCGCGCGAAAGCACAGAGCATGGATTTACCATAATGCTCTCGATAGAGGTGGTATTCAGAATTATCCACTAGGCCTTGTAGGGTTTTCTCCATATTCCAGGCCACAAACTTCTCAGGCATCGGAGGGAAATCAGAAAGGGGAGAGACCTCTTTAATTTTTTGATCTTGCAGAAGAGTGACGATTTTTTTGACTCGGTCTAACTGGTCTGGAATATTCGCCTCAACAAAATCAGCAATCCCTGTCTTTCTTGAATGGATCTCACTTCCTCCCAAGTCACTGAGAGTCGTTCTCTCACCAATAGACCATTCAACCACACTGGGACTTGTGACCATTAAGTAGCTTCGAGATTTATTCATGATCACTAAATCCATCAACGTTGCTGAATAGGCCGCTGCTCCCATGGTTGAACCCATGACAACTGCGATCTGAGGAATGTGACCAGAGAGCGTGATGTTACGATTAATGATTTTAGCGTAGGCCTGACCAGAAGTGATTCCTTCGGAAATTGAGACTCCTGCTGAAAAAAGAAAAGCGAGAATTGGCATTTTCTCTTTTTGAGCTTTATCCATAATCTGAATGATTTTCTCTGCACCAAGAGAACTGATAAATCCGCGATCAACCTTTGGATTTTGAGCGTAGAAGGCAACAGGGGAGCCATTAATACTTGCGACTCCTGCAATGACGTCTTCTTCATAAGGAGAGCTACTTTGGTGAAATAAAATCTTCACGCTGCTTTCATCAAAAGTGTAATCAATCCAGTCCTTGGGATTACTTCCAATTCTTTTTACGGTCATGTCTCTTTTCTTTTTAAAACAGTTTTAAGTGGCACTAAAAATGAGAGCCCAATAAAAAATAAAATCACAAAGGGAACGTAAATATAGTATTGCCCTTGCGGATAGAACTTAATCATTGGATGAAGCTCCATTCCTCCCATAATGATGGCCTTTCCTCCCGTGAACATTTTTATGTCGAGGGGATTGAGGTTAAAGTAGAGAGTAGCAAGGTGACCTAAAATAAGACCACTACCAAGAGCAAAAAAAGACAGGGTTAATACTTCCACTCCAAGAATCCCCATAATTTTTAACTGACTTGTTCCAAGAATGTTGAGAGTTCGAAGTTCCTTATCTCTTTCAATAAAGGTAATCATCAAACTATTAGATAATCCCAGGCAGATCACCACAATCAGAATAAAAGAAATAATCTTGGTGAAGTTATCTATGAAGCGAACAGAGAGCGCGACTTCTGGAACGAGCTCACTCCAGTGACCAAGTTTTAGGTGATCAGATTCTAGAGTAGGGGGATTCTCCGTAAAGAAAGCTCGAAGATGGTAGTGATTATGATCGATGGCAAAGAAGTCTTGAGAAGACTCTAAACGGGTGAAAGCGATCTTTTCTTCCTTGTCTCCTCCGCCAAAATCAAAAATTCCCACAATAAGAAAGAGTTCGTTAGCAAATGATCCATCATATCCCTGACCTACAAGGGCCACTTCATCACCTAGAGAAACTTTAAGTTTCTTAGCAAGACGTCTTCCGATAATAATTTCAAAAGGAGATTTTCCCGGAAGGAATTCTCCTTCCGAAATAGTTGTTGAAAGTTTTGTAAACTGACTCTCTTTTTCAGGATCAATACCTGTAACCATGACTCCCGAAGACTTATGAAGTCCTGAAATAAAGGCACCACCTGTGATTCGAGGGGTAGATTCTTCTAAAAGATGAGGAAAGTCCTTATCACTAACGAGTTTAAAGAAGTTAAACTCTTTTACATCATCAGAATTAAAGTAATCCTTGTGGGCCACTTGATAATGACCTTGAAACTGTTCTAGAAATTGATTCATCACTTCTCTAGAACCAGAAAAGGAAAAGTTAAGTGACCACAGAATAAAAGCAGAAGAAAGGCAGAGACCAAAGAACATAAGAAGAGTTCTTCCCTTAGCACGCAGGAGGTTTCTCATTCCAAACTTAATAAGAAAAAGAAGTTGGCTCAAAACGTACCTACCTTTAGTTTTTTAAGGATAGAGTAGAGAGAAACAAAATAGGTAAATCCAATTGTAATGATAACAAATATAAGGGAGAGAAGAATGTGCTTAGCTTCTCTTAGAGGATAGAGCACATTGGGCATCTCAATTCCTGCTCTTTCAATGGGTCTACCGTTGTTAAGACTTGTTAAGTCGATCCCTGTTGTGGAGAGAAGGCCAGTGAGAAGAAAATAAACAAGAAGACCAAAAGTTAATGAGACAATCATCATGATGATGGCCTCAAAGAGACCAAGGGGAATAAGACCTTTATGAGAAACACCGATGATATTCATCATCCTAAATTCTGAAACTCTTTCTTCTAGAAGCATGCGGATAGGATTAAAAACCGATAAACTCACGGTAATAGCAATAATGATCATAAAGAAATTAAGAAGACCTTTATTGAAGTCAATCACCACGGCCATTTCTGGATTGATATCTTTCCAGCTTTTTAAAATAAGATTTTGCGTAGGGTTTTGAAATGATTCACTGTTGGTTTTAAGCACTATTCGGTGAAAGAGTTGCTCATTTCTTCCTTCTTTTAAGAAGAGTTCTTGCCACGTTTTATAATGAATATAAACGTAAGATTTTTTAAACTCTTTGCTGTTAAAATCATAGATACCAGTGATGGGTAGAAGCTCACTTCGAAGCTCTCCATCAATGTCTTGGAAATTGATGAGGAAATCATCTCCGACTTGAAACTTAAATTTAAGAGCTAATTCTTTCCCAATGACCACACCTGTCTCATCCTCTTTAAAGAAATCTCCAGCACTCATATGCTGTCCAAGTTCGATGACTGAGAGGTTACGTTCTGGATCAATACCAAGAACAAAGAGGGAAGCACTCCCTTCTGGTTGAACGATATTCGCCTCAAGAACCAGTTCGGGAGAGTAGCCTGGTAAATGAGAGAGACTATCTTCTAATTCTTTATTCCACTCAAGTGGAGTATGAGGATCTGAAGACTCTGAAAAGTTAGGCTCCTGAAGTTGGAAGTTTCCGGTGTTAGTGTTGGTGACGGAAGTTTTAATTTGAAAAAAGAGGCCAGAGAAAAGAGAGAGGATCATCATCGCTACGATAAGGGAGATGCTAATAGAGGTCAGAATAAAGAAGCTTCTCGCTTTATTACGAAAGATATACTTGGCCGCTAGTGAAGCGAGAAAGAGGAGTTTATTCATAGGCCTTAATTATACCTTGAGAATAAACTCCACTAAACCAAATATAGCTTGAGCTAACCTCTCAGGTTACTGCATAGAAGCTGAAGCTTCATCTTGAGTGGAAGAAGATTCTGACATTGTCACTTCTTCTGGGCGTCTCATCTCTCTAAAAGCTGTTCCCCACATGAGAATTTGGTCAATGACTTCATTGACTTTCCTTTCGTGAAAACTTGCTGGTTTAAATTTTGTGTAGTTCTCAAAGTCAGTCATCAGGTTGAGGGCGACTTGGCTTCTCACCGTTGCCATTTGCAGCTCCGCACAGATCAAACGTAGATGTTCAACTGATCTTGCTCCATTAGCACTTCCGTATCCTACAAAACCCGCGACTTTGTTGTTCCATTCCGAATAGAGGAAATCGAGGGCGTTTTTTAAAGCGGCCGAAGTTCCGTGGTTATATTCAGGGGTAACAAATATAAAGGCATCGAATGGCTCGATCTTTTTACCCCATTCCTTAGTATGTTCATTGTGGTATTGCCCCATGGCCGGTGACATCGGCTCATCGAAAAGGGGAAGGTTTATGTCTTTAAGGTCGATGAGTTCAAATTGAGCGTCGTCTCTTTTTTGAGCGAGATCAAATACCCACTGGGCAACATCTCCTCCCACACGGTTGGGCCTGGTACTTCCTATGATAATTGCTACTTTCAGCATATGAGCTCCTTTGGATTGGTCTAATTGCCAATATGTGAGAGAGCAGATGGTCATGTCTTGTCATGGATTATCAGACTCTTAGCGGTCAGATAATGTCAGGAGTATGAAAAATGTTACTGATTTTAACTTTTATTACCATCTTGATGATTTTTTAAGGCACAACAGGGGTTCATAATCCTGAGGAGGTGTTTACTTGAAAGCATCAATTTTAGCACTCACGATATTATTTCCTCTGAGTTCATTTGCTAACAGCATGTTCACTATTTCTAAGACTTATAAACCTAAAAATGTTTTGCACTATGAAGCAGTTATTAAGAACTGTAAATTCGTCACTCCATACGTCTCTGCACAATGGAAAATGGGAGAGGAAAGAGGGCAGCGCGAAGGTTTAACAGCCACTGAAAGAAAGTACCTCCAACCGAAAGTGACCTATTCCAAAGATAAAGAATTCGACTTCACTCTTGATGCTGTGAAGGAATTAAATGTCGGCGGAAATGATTTAAGAGAAATTAAAGTAAGAATGAAAAACTGTCGTGCTCAAGCATTTACTGAGTACAAAGGGCAGGAGATTGAGCTTACTAATATTAATCTCAAAACAACTCTGATGACTGTTAGAGGAGCAACCATTACTGGTAAAAAGGCCGATGGTTCGCGATTTATTCTTAACCTAAGTAAATAAAAATTTTAATGTCTTCCTCGGGTCCTTTAGTGAAGTGTTCCTACTGGGCCCATTTTTTTAAAATCTCTTCTAAAAAATCATCAAGCCAATAACGATAGCTTAGTCCTTGCCCTTGTAGATACCCCACATGTCCGCCGGTTTTCTCAATACGAAGAATTGTTGAAGGGGAGAGCTTTGCACTTCTGTATTCACTCACATCAATGAAAGGATCATCTTCACTGGTAATAATTAAAGTGGGAACACAAATTTGATCTAAGAACTGTCGGGCAGAGCAGGTTTGATAATACTCTTCACGGTTTCTATAACCGGCCACTGGAGCAGTGTAGTGATTATCAAAATCATGAAGGCTCTCTAGGAGAAAATAATCTTTTAAGTCTTCCTTCTCATTATTATGAATAAGATAGTTCTTAAGACTCTTTAGAAAGTGACGATCATAAATTCTGTTAAGACCACTTTTAAGTTTGACGGCGGAGAGTTCAAGATTGATAGGAGCATTAATGGCAATAGCGAGATCAGGAAGAGCAGTCGCCCTAACTCCTGCACTCAAAAGTAGGAGCGCATTCGCTGAAAGACTCACACCACAAGCGATATGAGTCGCCTGGGGATGACGTGAGCGACCAAACTCAATAACTCGCGAGAGATCTTCACTTCGGCCTGAGTTATAGCCTGACTTTGCAAGCCCTCGTCCTTCACCACAACCACGATGATTAGCAAGATACACATGGTGACCAAGCTCATGG
>CAYWMU010000084.1:0-10629 GCA_964459395.1 uncultured Bacteriovorax sp. | reverse complement strand
CTATGCGAATACAAACTTCACGCGTGCTTACATTAAGCACCTTTTTGATTCCAACGAAATCCTAGGCCAGATTTTAGCAACTGCCCACAATATTGCTTTCTATAAGTCGATGGCCTCAAGAGCAAGACAGGCCATTCTTGAAGACCGTTTCCTCGAATTCAAAAAAGATTTCTTAGCAAACTACAACAAAAATAGTTAATAAAAAAAGGGAAAAGGTACGCCGTACCTTTTCCCCTAATTTTTCTTTTTAAATTTTTAGAAATGTTTTTCTTCGACCTTTTCCCTAACAGCATCTCTGACCTCTGAAATCCTAGATCTAAAATCAGACTCAGATATTTTAAAGCGTTGAGATAGTGGATCCTTTAAAAGCTCGTCAATTACTGATCTCTCTACATCTCCCCATCCAAGGCTCATGCAACCCTTACGAGGAAGTCGTACAGTGACTCTTGTTCTCTCCCACTTCCAAGGAATAATCTCTTTACAGTAGAGTGCTCTTTCTTCTGCTTTCTTTGTAAGCGTCATCTCAACTTTTGAGAATACTTCCCTATCCACTTTCTCTTTAGAGCTTTCAAGGAACTTTAAGAAAGCTGGATCACTCATAATATCTCTACAAGGTCCTTGCATAACTAATTCAGAGAAGGCGTCACGCTTTAAGTGGTAAAGTGGAAGGAAGTCAATTTGACCTAAGGCTTCCATTCTACAACTCATCATCATTGCGGCCCTATCTGTTAAACTCTTCACCCATCCGAAATCCGAAAGGAGAAAATCCTTAATACTTCCTGAAATCTCTTCGAAGTGAGAACCAAGTTGCTCTTTTTCAAACTCAGCTGCTTCTTTATGAAACTCTCTGATGACTTCTACTACTCTAGGTTCTAGAAACTCTAAAACAATTAACTCCTCAACTGGATGAGTGATTCGCTGACCTTCATATTCTAAACTACGAACGAGGTCCTGAAGTGTCATTGGAAGCTGAGCATTTAAACAATTAAAGAATGAGCTTACTAAGTAACCATTCCGAGGAGTATAGATACTACCTGAATGCTTTTCATCATCATTGTGAGGCATATTCAAACATTGTTGCCAAACATCTTCTGATTCAACTCTAATTAATTCGTCATGGGCACTTATAATTGTCCTATAGGAAAGATAGAGGTTCTCAGTTACTCCAGTATAGTTGTGTGAACTTAAATAAAGTTGCGCCATCTCTGTTGCTTGATCTTCAGGCAACTTCAAATCAAGAGCGGCCCTTTTGGCAATTTCAACAACTTTTGTATCGTAACAAGGCTTTAAATTATCTTTAGTGCTACCTTGATAACATTGAAAGATTGCTTCATTGGCCATGAAGGGATCTTTTAATGTGTTGTTAAAATCTTTTACTTTTTCCAAATACTCTGGATCGTTTGTAATCTCTTGAACGTAGACTCCAAAGTTTCTTCTTAGAGAGACTTTCACAGCATCACTCCATGCTAGCTGATCTTCTCTAAATAACATACTTGGACATCCGTCTGCTTCATATGCTTTCACTCTGGCCGTAATTGTATTGGCCATGGTTTCAGCTTCACTACTTAAACACTTAAGCATCCAAGGAGTAAGAGTCGCACCAGGAAAATCACTCGCAGTGAAATAATTAGATTGATAAGCATTCTTAGTAGAAGAACAGTCCATCACTTTTGAAAGGATTTGTGATGTAAATACAGACTCATATTTTTTAAGTAAACGAGCTCTACTACCGGCCTTATCATAGGATTCACCATGAAAGTAGTTTGAAGATATCCAATTATATTGACGAGCATCAATCTTTGACTTTGTTTCCTCTCCCTCTTGTCTAAAGTAAGCAAGAGTATCTGCAAAGTTTTCAACAGGAGAAGTTGCAGCATAAGAACGAATTGTTTTTGCTCCCTCTTTAAGTTTCCACTCTGAAACAAGCTTTCCATTTGCATCCGTATACTCGACCTTATAAAAGCCGACGATATCTAGATAGTCTTGTTCATGAGAGCGATACCAACCACCATTTTTTCTTTGCTGTGCCTGAAGATAATCCACCATGTGGGTCATTTCATGAATAACTCCAAGATAAAGGAATCCTCTATCTTGATTCACATTATGAACCTGTAAACAGCCATCTTGCAGTCTTATATGGCCCGCTGAGGAAGCGAGACCACATACTCCCATAGCGTATCCCTCGAGGTTTTCTTTACGTGGTATTCTTTGGATTTCTCTCGTGTTTGTTAAGCTCGTATACGGCTCCACCAAGAGATGAGTGATACGCCATAGACCGTACAACTCTTTTTCATCATAAAGATAATCAAGAACAGTAAATTGCTTATTATTATAGACCCCTGGTGTAGGAGATTTCTGATCAGGAACTTTATTATCTAATGAGAGGTAATGACCAAATTTTAAATACCAAAGGTAGTGAACATATCCAGCAATATAATCACTTTCTTTTTGATAGATGCGATTAAAGATACATGGAAGATCATAGCAACCTGAATAATCTATGCTTTCAGGATCGGCCAAATCTCCAATCTCCCTTCCGTACTTAGAAAGGAAGTTTGCCTGAGGAATAGGAAGAGTAGAAAGATCTAAATGCTTCCAGCTACCTCTAACAGGGTTACCAGAAAAACGTCGTTCATATTCTGCAACTTCATTTTTTAAAGTGGTAGAGTTAAATACGCTGCTTAAGCACATGCTTGCTTGATTATTGGAAGAAGCGACTGCCCTGATTAAAGAGTCTGACTCCTGTAAATGTTGTTTTTGCCAAGCTGTTGCTAATGACTTGGGGGTCTTCTGACCTGTACAGGCACCGAGAGAAAGAAGTGCTAGTCCCAATAAAAATAAATTATTTTGCTTCATATTCAACTACCCTTAAAACGATGTCTGAATCTTCCGTATAAACCACACCTTTCCCGAGAGCATCACACTTCATCAGATACTCTGGACGCTCATGACCGACTTGTTTCTCTGTCAGTTTTTGAGTAACAACGTCACAGTCTTTAAAGGCGTGCTTCCAGTAGATGAGATTCCTCTCTTCCTTACTAGGGTTAAGGTAACCATTGGTGACAATATCGTTTTTTACTTGATATTTTTCACCTCCATCAAAGTGCAAGACTTTTGAGTCCTCTACAGGAATCAATTCTTCTTTGGTGGGTTCGCCTTTTTCGGTGAGAAGCTCTTTGACAGTGGTTTTCCCGTAGTTGGGACCGCTTTTTTGAGCGCCACAGGAAGTGATCATTACAAGTGAAAAGATAAATAATAGTCTCATGGTATTTTTCTCCATGAGACTATTCGGAAGATTGCTAGGTTGACTTGAACGCTAAGACTTTATTTGATCATATATTAAGCAGTTAGATCGGCTTAATTATTCCGCAAGCAATAGGAACAGAGAGATGAGGCTCAACTCCATCATGGGTAGCGAGGGTATCAGGGACTAAACTTGAATAAGAGGTTCCATGTATAAGAATAACTCTATTTTCAAGATTAATATAATCTCTGTCTAAAACAAGATGGCCCTCTTTGTAAGGCTTTTGTAAATCTTCGATAATGCTGCTCCACTTTGCAGAGCGAGTATAGGTAAAACTACTTCCGATAGGATATTTTCCTTCTCCCGCTTCACGAGAAGAGAGATCGTTATCTAGAGGAAGAATAACTTCCCCTAGGGCCTTCCCTGCTTCAATAATATCAATATACCCATCATTATTAATGTCATCGGCCAGGGTTGGGCATCTCGTTCCCGTATGAATTCTCTGCATATGCATGACTCTTTGATCGTCATCAAGATAAGTTACTATTTTGAGTTCATCCTCTTTGAGAGACAACTCTGCTCTACCGAAAGGTATATAGCCGTTAACTGAACTGTTAACTGTTCTAAGAAATGCCACATACTCTCCCTCCTCCATTGGTTTTTCTTGCTCTTCAAACATCGTCACATCTTGAGTGGAGCTATCGTCATTATCTTTTCCACATGAGCTTAAGATCATTAAAGCTGTGATCATAGGAATTAAAAGTTTCATAGTGAATCCACTCCTGTTTTAAAGCCTAGGCGATAGGACATTCTGACTTCTGATGCATTAAACTCAGTTCGATAAAGATTTTTTGTCTCTCGATCCGAGAGATGAGCAGGTATTCTGTAAAACATACTCTCAGTCATTAAGTAGCAGTCCTCTGTCTGAGGATTAACATCATACTCAGAAAACTTATCCGTTGGTTTACACTCTCTCTTCGTAAACACCATGAGATCAGTCCATTCGCGAATGGGAACAGGACGATCGATAAATTGATGATCAATGACCATCTTTTCAATCTTATCTCCGTTCTTAACTGTTAACAGAGGGGCTACGTGGAACCACCATTTGAATCTGTGACGATTGATATAGGATGCTGTGAAAAGAGCATAGACCATTTCAACTTGATAACCGTGCTTTTTCCAACCTTCAAAGGCCCAAATGAAGGCGCGATCTGAACATTCAGACTTTCTTTTATAATCAACTTTTAAATTATCCCAAAAATCATTTAACTGCTCTCGAGTAAGAACTGTTGGAACATACTCCGGAGCTTCTGGCTCTACCATTAAAGGGCTCGGCAAAGGCTCTGTTTCTATTGTTTTGTAATTCTCTAAAACAGATCTCTTATTAAGTTTTCCTTGAATGAGATGCCCTCGGGCCAAAGTCCCCACATCCGTCACAAAGGCGACACGCCCGTTTTCAAACTTAACTAAGTATTCGTTTGAGTTTTCAATTTTTTCAATGGAGTGAATTCTATCTTTTAGAACTTCCGCAAATAAACTTTGAGTTATAAGTAAGAAGACGATGAAGGCAAATTTCATTTCACACCTCTCAGTTCAAATAGACCGAGAAGTTATAACTTAGAAAAAGAGTTATCATCAAGGAACAGTAATGGGAGATTAGTTTAATTTGCATAATGAGAGCAACTCTCTGAAAAGTTGCTCTCAAGCTTAAGATTCATTTAAGATGCTCTATGGCATAAGAGATTATTTGCGTTAATTTTTTGAGATCTTTAAGTGAGACATTATGAAACAAAGCAATGCGCAACTGGTTTCTTCCAAGCTTTCTGTAGGCCTCAATATCATAGGCAACTCCAAGTTCTCTTAACCGCTTAGTAAGTTCATCCATAGGATACTTATTATCCACATCTATGGTTGCTACACTTATTGAGCGAACACTAGGATCTTTAACAAAACAAGATAAGTACTCCTTCTCTTCGGCCCACGAATAAATGAGAGCTGCTTTTTCTTTAGCCTGCCGAATAACTTCATCTTCTCCTAATAGATTCATCAGTTTCACTTGTTCATTTAGATAAAAGAGTGAAGATAAAGAGGGAGTATTATAAGTCTGATGAAGTCTTGAATACTCAATGGCCGTTTTTAAATTAAGAGCAATCGGTATAAAGCGATTGGGATCAGAACTTACTCTCAAGGCCTGCTCTACTGCTTGTGGAGACATAATGGCCACCCAGGTTCCTCCTTCTGAAGCAAAAACTTTTTGAGGAGAAAAGTAGTAAACATCTATTTTTTGAAAATCGGCTTTAATCTGACCGGCCCCGGAAGTTGCATCTACACAAAGAAGATGTCCTTGTTTCCTATCTGGAAGATCTAGATTCATTACCCCTGTGCTCGTTTCATTTAATACGCAAAATGTAAGATCGAATCCATCTTTATGCTCGGACTTAATAGACTCTCCATAAGAAACTTCTTCTAGATGAGTCTTAATCCAAGGAATATTTTTGTGAGCTTTGTAGGCTTTTTCAGAAAACTCTCCGCAAGTAAAATGCGAAGACCCTTTTTCCGCGAGACTCAAGCCAAGTATTTCCCAAAAAAGTGTTGCTCCCCCGTTTCCAATAACTACTTCATAGTCTTGTGGAAGACCAAAATATTTTCTTAATCCATCTTGAAGTTCTTTTACGAGAGTAACAACGGCAGGTCTTCTGTGAGATGTTCCGAGATAATTCTTGGTCTTTGCCAGTTTTTCAACGAACTCATAAGGGATCAATGATGGCCCCACTCCGAAACGTGGATCATGAGGTATTAATTCCGCGGGAATATTTAAATTATTGAACATTGGTATTTTCCTTCATCCGGTCTAGACTTATCATAACTAGACTTAAACAACTTTATAACAGATTTATATGAAGACTTTAATTTTCCTGACTGTATTACTAAGCTTCTCGTGTTGGGGGCAAATCAAAGGGCCCGATAGTATTGATGGATGGCAACTCCATTTCGGTTCTCATGTCCAGAACTTCAACGATGTCCAAACTAACGCTTCTGGAAAATTAAACGACTCTTTCGAATTCAATCCAACTATAGGTGCAGGACTAAATATTCCACTTTCAACTAACTGGAAGTTCCTGCCAGAGATGACTTGGGTTCTACCTGAATTTAATGATGATTCACGCATTATAAAAAACATTTTTTTCTTCCGTGCCGACTTTGCCTACACTCTTCTTGACTGGCTTTGGCTCAGAGCTGGTACAAGCTTTGCTATTCTCAATCAACATGGTCGTGGAGGTAAAGCGACCTTGAATAATGGGAATGAAACTTCTGAGTTCTACTACCCTGATGAAAACCACTCAAGTGTGAATAATACTTTGGACTTAGGAGTAGAGCTCCTTTACAACAAGTGGTCATTAAGAATTCAAACTTATACTTATCAAGTTTTTAAAGAAGAAAGTCGCCAACTATCTTACTCACTCTTCTTAACTCGCTATTGGGATTTATAATGAAAAAGATTTTACTCTTCGGACTTATTATTTTCTCTACTTCTAGTTTTGCTTTTACCTTGAATAATAATTTTGGGGCTGCCTTTAAAAGTAAAACAGTAAATGTTCAAGTTGCAGGTAATAGTAACTGTAGTAGTGTGCCACCAGAAGAGCTGGCCTCCATGATTAAACCGGCCATTGATGACTTTTGGAATCGAGTTTCAACTTCTTCTCTGCGTTTAAAAGATGGTGGATTCAGTGACCCAATAAACAATATCAGTAATGGGATATTATGTCCTCCAACTGATAGTGCTTGCATTTCCCAAGGAACAACAATCCCGCCTGTCAAAGGGATCATCATCGGATGTAATAATAATGGAGCTAACTTTTCAAGTTCCTCTGCTGTTCTGGCCGTCACTGTCCCCAATCACTTCTCCGGAAATGCTATCGTAGGGGCCGTGATTTTAATTAACGATATGCCTAGCAATATCTTCTCCCAACTCTCCCGTAATGAGCAGATATCCGTTATAGCTCACGAAATTGGCCATGCCATAGGTCTGGGGCATAGTAAGGATCATGCCGCTCTAATGTATTACCGTACGGTGGATCACCGAGAGAGACTTGGACAAGATGATATCGATGGGGTGAGCTACCTCTATCCTGTTAAAATGGATGCCTGTGGATTAATGGGAACCATCGAAGAAACAAAGACCCCTCCATTTTTTACAACGGTAGGGGCCCTCTTATTAATGATTTTAATGAGTGAATGCTTAAGATTATTTAAGCGAGCGAAGAGACGTGCCACGCTTTGAGCATTCTGCTTCGTATTCTTCGAGCTGCGCTCTCTCTTCTTCATTGAGAAGTTTCATATCAATGAGTGCTGGATCAAAGCCAATGTAGACCAAAGTTCTAAAGCGAAGCATTCCTTTGAATTGTGGATGCTTTTCAACGGCCACCACGTTCTCAAGTCTTACTCCTCCAAAACCTGGAATATAAATTCCCGGCTCAATTGAACAAACTTGTCCTTCTTTCATTGGAACTTGAGAGATAGAAGAAATTCTGACTCCTGGCTCGTGAACATGAACACCTACACCGTGGCCCGTTCCATGACCAAAATCGAAACCACGCTTTCTCATTGCATCTCTTGCGAGACCATCGAGTACCATGCCTTTAGTCCCTTCAGGGAAAACAGCACCTATACAAGCAAGAAAACCTTTTAAAGTGAGTGTGTACATCTCAACCATTTTAGGATTAGCTTTCTGAATATCATTACATCCTAAGAATGTTCTTGTTGTATCAGTGGCCCAACCTCCATCAAAGTATCCACCAGAGTCGAGAAGAATCATATCTTCTGCTTTAATGATAATTTGATCTGTTGGGCTTCCATAATGCATGAGTGAAGCATTAGGACCTACTGCTGCAATCGTATTAAAACTTTGATCTCTGGCCCCCTGTTCTTTGTAGAAAACAGTAGTTTGGTTGTAGAGGTCTAACTCAGTAATAGTTTTTCCCTCTTTAATAGAGTTCTTGACCCATTTCATTGTATTGAAAATGGCCTTATCAGATCGCTTGAATGACTCCTCGATTTGCATTAACTCAACCGGTTCTTTAATGCTTTGGTACTCATAAACTCCACCAGGATATTCCTGAATCCGTTCAGTACCAAAAACATTTAATAATACAGAATAGTCACTTGAGTTAAGCATGCCTGGATCAAATTTAACTTGTTCCAGATGAAGAGTATTTTGTAAGCGATCTAGCTCTAATTGCAAATCTTCATAATTTATATAGATCCACTCTAGTCCAATCTCTTTTTTTGCCTTATCAGAAACAGGAGTATTAGGAGTTACAAATACATAGACCTTATCTTTTGTAACTAAAGCTTTAGCGTAGAAGCTAGAAAGGAATGGAAGATGATAACCGCGACAGTTAGTGATCCATGCAATGGAATCTAAGGCCGTAAGAAACATCGCTTCTTTATCTGATTTAAAAATTGCAGCCGTTTTCTCTAGGGTATCTCTCCCCCTCCACTCTCTTGGAACAAGTTCCACTTCTTTAAGAGCTGGTAAAGTAGCAAAGTCTATAATTTTAGAAAGCTCATTAGGCTCAAGAGCGATTGCTTCATGAGCTGCTTCTGATAATTTTTTAAGAAAGCCAAGAGCTGTTCTATCTGCTTCATAGCCTAAGTTTTTGATACCAAGTTTTTTAACATCTAGAACAAGGGAAGCCGTGGTGGAAATATCTCCTCCGACTTTCATCACTTCAATTTCATCATGATCAACTTCTAAGTCCGCTTGCTCATGATAACGGCCATCAACATACAGCCTTACCTTACCATTAACAGGAACGAGAACTTCGGCCATTGAACCAGTAAATCCTGTCAGATAATAGCGATGATTATCAGCGAGAGGAACATATTCATTTAAAAATTGATCAAAACTAGAAATATAGATTCCATCAAGCTTCTTACTTTGGAGAAGCTTCTTTAAGTTATGGATATTGTTTTTGATCATCTCTTTGGTAATTACAAATTCATTTTTCATACTTTGAGTCCTAGGTCTTAAACAATTATTAGGAGCACTATATCTTAAAAAAAAGAAGTAAGCAGGATTTTATTTAATATTTGCCCTATTTTGTCCGATAATTCGGTATGCCAATATTATTCATGCTCATTTTTTCATTAAACAGTCATTCTTTTGAAGTAAAGAGTGAAACTGGAAAGATTTTTACTTCTCAAAAAATGCTGAAATTGTGTCAAAAAACCTGTCTGGCCCATAAGGACTACTCTTCAAAAAGTAAGAGTTTTAAATGGAAAAATGGCAATCCTGCCAGTGAGTTTTGCCTCCATGCAGGAGGAATAGATATGAGCGTCACCCATGCGAATTCATCTCAAGATAGTCTTTGTATTTTCAAAGATGGATCTTACATCCTAAGCTGGGATCTTTATCGAAGAGCTTTTACTAGGGACAATCCCAAATAAGTAAGTAAAAATTATTCATGTTAATCCCTGTCCGAAAGGTTTGTTATGAAAATTCAAAAACCCGTTTATTATGGAGAATATCTCCAACTTGATAAAATCCTCAATGCTCAGGCCCCAGAGAGTGAGAAATATGGGGAAAGCGCTCATGATGAGACTCTTTTCATCATTATTCATCAGGCCTATGAGCTGTGGTTCAAACAAATCATTCATGAGATCACTTCTGTAACAGAACTCATGAAGCAAAATTTTCTTCCATCTGAAAACTTGGCGACGATCCAACACCGCTTAGAGAGAGTTACTAAAATCCAAAAAATACTCATTGATCAAATGAACGTGATGGAGACCATGACCACTTTAGACTTTATGGAGTTTCGCGATTATCTCGTTCCGGCTTCGGGCTTCCAAAGTCTCCAGTTTCGAATGATTGAAGCAAGTCTTGGAATCAAGGCAGAACATCGCATGGAAGTTGAAAAACAATTTTTTACTTCGCGCCTAAAAGAAGAAGATAAAAAGAAGTTAGAGCAAGTTGAAAATAGTGTCTCGATCTTTGAACTCGTAGAAGCTTGGCTGGAAAGAATGCCTTTTCCTAATAAAGACAACTTTAACTTCTGGGAACAATACTCAAAAGCAGTTCAAAAAATGCTCGCGCAAGACAAAGAGATTATCTCCCAAAACCCATCTCTCTCTGAACAGGTAAGAGAAATGGAGCTCAAAAATCTAGAATTTGCTAAGATGAGCTTTGACTCATTGATTAATAAAAGTATTTACGATGATTTCATTAAGGCCGGAAAAGTTCGTCTCTCTCACAAGGCCATGCTCTCAGCAGTTTTTATCTATCTTTATCGTGATCTCCCCGCTCTTCAAATGCCTTTTAAAATTTTGAATACACTTGTTGAGATTGATCAGAACTTTACCACCTGGAGATACCGCCA
>CAYWMU010000083.1:0-10669 GCA_964459395.1 uncultured Bacteriovorax sp. | reverse complement strand
AAAAAGATTTTAAACTCACTCTTGGCCCTAACTGGTCTAGAAGTAATTGAGAAGAAGGCCAACGTAAAGTACCTTCGGTTTAGTTATGAGAACTATCTTAAAAATTGGCCAGTAGATGAGAAGAGTGAAAAGATTTATCCTCTTCTGTATAACCTCTATATAACGGCTAAAGAATCTGATAACGCTCTCGCCACGATTAAGAATTTCAATCACCATTATCCTCAGCATCTTAAAGATCAGCAAGAGATGATGATTGATACTCTCGATTTATTCGTAGAGCAAAAAGATACGGTTAGACTTGCTAATCTCGTGATGGCCTTTAGAGATGGTTATCTTTCTCTAAGTAGAGATGTTATCGAACAAACAGAGGTGAATCTAGGTAATGTTCTCTTCTCGCACTATCAGTCTATTGCTAAGGCCGGTAAGAAAGAAGAAGCAACTAAAGGGTTTGTGGAAGTCTATAATCATCCACTTTATCCGCAAAAAGTGAAGGCCCAAGCTGCCTTCTATGCTGCTCTTTCATACTTTGAATTAACTGATGAAGAGCAAGGTCTAAAGTGGTTAGATACATCCATACCGTTATTCTCCACTGCTGAGTATGATAAGAAAAGAGAAGATATTGTTCCTCTTATCGAAAGATTATACCGCTTTCAAAGGTTTGACTTGGCGGAAAAGTATACTGAGAAGATGCTCCAGAAGGATTGTCTTTATAATGATAGTATTCAAGACCGCTACTTTGAGATTTTGTCACTGATGACTCTTGCTCAAAATAAGATTGATAAGGCCTTTACGATACAAGAAACTCATGCTCACTGTTTGGCAGCGAAGTATCAAAGGATCGAAGCTCATGAAAGACTTCTCTATAATAAAATTGTAAAAAATAGAGATCTTAAAAATCTTGATAAGTTCATTACAAAGTCACCTTACCATGATCTTAATGAGAGCTATCCGCTCATTTTAAATTCATGGTATTGGCACTACCCAGAGATGAAAAAAGATATCATGGCGATTTATAAAAGGCTTGATACTCCTCAAACTAAAGCATGGATTACTGAGATTGAGCAACTAGCAGTAGCTGAGAAGAAATCATCAGCGCTTCTGGTAGATAGTTTTTGGAATGAAGCCCAGTTTGACATGGAAAAATTCAATGCTTCGTTGGAGAAGTATCTCTTATCTCTTCAGCAATATAGAAATGAATTTGCTCACCTTATGGAAGCATCTCAGCTAGATATCTCTTTAGAAGCAACAGCATTGTTTTCAAAAGTTTATCGTCATGTAGGGGGAGTGATAAAAAATCTAAACCCTCCCGGTATGGACCCTGAACTTTTTAAATCTTTCAGTGCGGCCATGGATAAGATGTCTGGTCAGTTCTTTGTAACCCATAAGAGGTTTGATGAGCAGATCAATAAGGCCATTCGTTCGATGAGTACTCTGACTCCTGTTACTCAAAAACTTGTTAAGTCACAAAAACTTAACCTTAGCACTCCATTAAGTCTTGTAATGGAAGGTAGGTAGTTATGAAATTAACACTTTTATTATCACTCATTTTTCTCTACTCCTGCTCTCATGGGCCAGCGATGAATAGAACGATTCCGGTAGCAAGCTGGGATGCTCTTAAAGAAGAATCCGTTATTCGTTGGGATCAACAGAGATTAACGAATCTTAACAGTAGCAATGCTCTTTGTTACCAAGGTGAAATTAAAAAGGGATTAGAGAGTCTTAAGAAATCTTTCTATGAAAGAAGACGTAATTCTCACTATTGGATTGAAGTTGGTAACTGTTACTTTCTTTCAAAGAAATTTTCTCAAGCAGAGTTCTATTACCAACTTGCTCTTAATGAGACTAAGAATAAAAAAGTTAAGGGCATGGCCTATAATAACCTTGGAATTATTGCTCTAGAACAAAAGAACTGGTCTATTGCCCAGGAGCTATTTCTTCAAAGTATTAAGCAGGATGGAACCTTAAAAGTACCACGCTATAACCTGGCATTACTTTATCTCGACTTTAATCTTATAGATCAGGCCCAAAAGCTTGTTGAGAATTACAGAAACATTTCAGATATCGATTTTCTCGTTATCAATGCTCGCATTTATCTCTTAAAAAATGACTTAAAGTCTGCAGGGGCACTTTTTAATAAACTCCCAGACTTCAGTCTTAAAAGAGCAGATATCTCTGTGCTTTATGCCTGGTATTTAACACTTGTTAAAGACTTCAACCGTGCTGGGAATGTCCTGAGTTCCCGTGAGCCAAGTAGCATTAAGGAATTAGAACGCTTTGGAGACCTGGTCTCTGATTCGGTTTCAGTTCAAACTAAAGGAAAGTAATATGGCCACCAAAGTTGAACAACTGGAAATTCAACTGAGATGTCTGGACAAGAGATACTCTGAGGCGCTCAAGATTGATAAAAGAAAAGTGCTCATTGGTTCCAGTGAAGCTTGTGATATCAAACTGCATGAGGATTTTATATCCTCATACCATGCTCTCATATACATTAAGGATAATGAGGGCCTCTTAATTAAAGATCTCTTTTCTCACGCGGGGATCTTTGTTAACGGTCAAAGAATCCAGGATGGATTCATTGGGCATGGAGATATTCTAAGCTTTGGTAACTTGAGTTTTACTGTTGAGATCATTGGTGAAGATGTCGAGATACTCGCAGATGATGATTCTCACTTACAAGTTGTCGTTAGTGATGTTGCGCCGGAAATCCCAGAGGAAGAGGGGCTTGTCTTTATTGACGGAGACTTCTGTAATATTATTTTCGACGAGTCGAACTTTACTCCTCTGAGTACTCTACCGGAATTAATGGATGCTAAATCCCTTGAGTCCTATGTGGAGTTGGAAACAGGACAAGAAGCCTTCGATGTTGTTCATAATATTAGTGATAAACGTCTAGAGGTAATCACTTATATGAACGGGCTCATTCTAGATATGAGTTATCTCACTCTAAAGAATGGTGACTACTTCTTAGGTAAGGATATTCCTTTCCATTCAATTCAAGATGAGTGCTTTTTCACAGTTTCTGATGGGGAACTGTCTTTTAGAAATGTGAATGGTCTTGTTGCTCCAAGTTCTGTGAATTTAGATGAAGCAACTTTCTTTACGGCTGGTGCAGAGCAGATTTCTCTTCGCCTCGTAAATAAGGCCATTACTGTTGGACATATTCCATTTCTCTCTCGTGATAAGGAGTTCTATAAACAAAGTGGTAAGGTGTTTGCTTCCGTCTTCCTACCGATGCTTCTGCTTTTATTCTTTGTAAAAGATAAGCCAGAAGAAATTAAAGATGACGTAGCTATCATCTATACGATTCCAAGTCCTATTACTCAAGAGACTCAGAAGAAGAGTGAAGTTGCTGCTACTGAAATCACTTCTCAGACAGAGAACACTGGGCACAAAGAAACTCAGCAAACTCCAGAGAAGGTTCAGCATTCTCAAGCTTCTGCAAAACAAAAGGTGGCAGCAAAGAACGCTTCTCCTCAGGACTCAGCTGCTCCTAAAGCTCCCGAGGTTAAGGCCTATGAGTTTAATTCAAGTATTGCCATGGGGTCCCTCACAGCAGATGCTCCTTCTCTGAAGGATTCTGGAGTATCGAGAGCAAAACTTAATGATACAACCTTCAATACAGGGTCAGAGAATGATGGTGTGATGGTTGCCGGGGCGGACGTGGGAGTTTCAAAACTTAATGGGAGTGACAAAAGTGGAAGTGGCTCAGCCTCTTTCGGTTCACGAGGTCTAGCTTCTAAGGCCGGATTTGATTCTTCTTATCTAGAACCAAAAACAGTGGTTCTCGGTTCTATGGATCCGGAGCTTCTAAGAAGAATCCTTCGCGAATACATTCCACAGTTTAGACACTGTTACCAGCAAGAGCTTATTTCGAACTCTGATAAAATTAAAGGAGTGATTGATCTTAACTTTACTATTGGGCCGCAAGGTAAAGTTGCTAAACACAATATCAAGGCCAAGGATGCTCGCTTTTCTAGTAAGGGTATCGGTTGTATGGGTCAGGTTCTAGGACTTATCGACTTCCCAAAACCAAAAGGAGGAGGGGTTGTGGACGTAAGACAGCCGCTTAACTTCTTTGCGGAGAGTGAGAAAATTTAAAAAAAATGGCCCCTTTTGAGGGGCCTTTTTTTATTCTTCTAATAAACTTCTAAGCATCCAAGCCGTTTTTTCATGAAGCTGCATTCTTTGAGTAAGAAGATCTGCAGTTGTTTCATCTGAAGCTTCTTCTACAACAGGGAAAAGAGAGCGGGCCGTTCTTACGATGGCATGCTGACCTTCAACTAGATGAGCAACCATTTCTTTTGCCATAGGTACTCCTGGAACTTCTTTGATAGAGCTAAGCTTTGCAAACTCGGCATAAGTTCCTGGTGCCGGATGGCCTAGAGCTCTGATTCTTTCGGCAATAGTATCAACAGCAGTTGCTAGTTCTGTGTATTGAGTTTCAAACATGAGGTGGAGTGTATTGAACATCGGACCTTTCACGTTCCAATGAAAGTTGTGAGTCATGAGGTAAAGAGTGTAGGTATCTGCCAGAAGGTGATTGAGTCCTAGCGCGATTTTCTCTCTATTTTCTTCGCTTATTCCGATATCAATTTTCATAGTTGTCCTTTGTTTGAGATAAATGAGTTTACATTTTATCAGTAAATCAATTTTTGGCCATAAAGGGATATGCGCGCTGCTCAGAGTTTTCGTTTGTAAAGTAATACTCTCAGGTCGCGGCCAGTCATGTAAGAATTTGTAAAATTTCGCCCTTGTACTAGATAAAATTAGTCGGATTTCACCACTAAATCTAGTTATGTTTGCCGTCAAAATATTGGCAAAGCACTACATGTAGTGTTTTTCTTTTCTTTTTTGCTTTGCAAATGTCGGATCAACTAATACGCTTAAATTAAGACAAGACAATAATTAATTACCACACACATCATGAAGAAGGAGCTGGGGTATGAAGACTGAACAACTATTAACACCATCCAATGACCGCTTTGTATTATTCCCAATCAAGCATCACGACATCTGGGATATGTACAAAAAAGCTATGGCCAGCTTTTGGGTTGCTGAAGAAATTGATCTTTACCAAGATCTTAATGACTGGAACTCTCTTAATGATAATGAGAGACACTTCATTTCTCACGTTCTAGCGTTCTTCTCAGCATCAGATGGAATTGTTAACGAAAACCTTGCTCTTCGTTTTTATAGTGAAGTTCAGCTTCCTGAGGCCCGCTCTTTTTATGGTTTCCAAATCGCTATGGAAAATATCCATGCTGAAACTTACGGTCTTCTGATTGATACATACATTAAAGATGAGGCCAAAAAAGATTACCTTTTCAAGGCCATTGATAATATCCCATGTATTGCTAAAAAAGCTGACTGGGCCATGAAGTGGATTAATGGAAACGATTCTTTCGCTGAAAGACTTGTTGCTTTCGCTGCGATTGAAGGAATCTTCTTTTCTGGTTCATTCTGTTCAATCTTCTGGTTAAAGAAGCGTGGTCTTATGCCAGGTCTAACTTTCTCTAACGAGCTTATCTCTCGCGATGAAGGTCTTCATACTGACTTTGCTTGTCTTCTTTACAGAAACTATATCGAGAACAAGCCATCTGAAGCTCGTATCCGTGAACTTATTATTGAAGCAGTTGAGTTTGAGTGTGAATTTATTTCTGATGCTCTTCCTGTTTCACTTATCGGTATGAATGCTGAATCAATGCAAGAGTACATCCGTTTCGTAGCAGATCGTTTAATGCGCTCTCTTGGTTACTCAAACATTTGGGATGCTAAAAACCCATTTGATTGGATGGAGCTTATTTCTATGCAAGGTAAGACAAACTTCTTCGAGAAGAAAGTTTCTGAGTACCAAAAAGCAGGAGTCACTAACTCTACAAAAGAGGGTGGCATGAGTAATCAATTTAACTTTTCAACAGATATGGATTTCTAAGGAGCAAGAAGATGTTTGTTATAACTCGTTCAGGGAAAAGAGAACCTGTTCAATTCGATAAGATTACTCATCGTATCGCCCAGTTAACTTACGGGCTTGATACTCAATATGTTGACTCTATTGAAGTTGCTAAAAGAACTATTAATGGTCTTTATGACAACATCAGCACAGAGGAGCTTGATAACCTATCAGCAGAAGTTTCTGCTTATATGACTTCAACTCATCCTGATTATGCTCGTCTGGCAGGAAGAATTGCTGTGGCCAATCTTCACCGTCAAACATCTGATTCCTTCATGGAAACAGTTGATAAACTTTATAATTTTAAGTCTGAGTTCTCTGGTGAACACCAACCACTAGTTTCTCAAGAGTTTTATAATTATGTAAGAGAGTACAAAGATAGAATCGAAGCTGAAATTGCTTACTCTCGTGATTTTGAGTTCGACTACTTCGGCTTCAAAACACTTGAGAAGTCTTACCTCCTTAAAGTTCATGGAAAGATCGTTGAGCGTCCTCAACACCTTTTCATGCGTGTTGCTCTTGGTGTTCAACCAAACAATATTGAAGAAGCGATGAAAACCTATCAGCTTATTTCTGAAGGTTGGTTCACTCACGCATCTCCAACACTTTTCAATGCTGGTACTAATAAGCCTCAAATGTCTTCTTGCTTCTTAGTAGCAATGAAAGATGACTCTATTGATGGGATCTATGAGACGTTAAAGCAGTGTGCTCTTATTTCTCAATCAGCTGGTGGAATTGGTCTTTCAATCCACAATATTCGTGCAAAAGGTTCATTCATTAAAGGTACAAACGGTACTTCTAATGGAATCGTTCCAATGCTTCGTGTATTCAACGACACAGCTCGTTATGTGGACCAAGGAGGCGGTAAGCGTAAAGGTGCTTTCGCAATCTATCTTGAGCCTTGGCATGCTGATATTGAAGACTTTATTGATCTTCGTAAGAACCACGGTAAAGAAGAGCTACGTGCCCGTGATCTTTTCTATGCCCTTTGGACAAACGATCTTTTCATGAAGCGTGTGGAAGCGGATGCTGACTGGACTCTTATGTGTCCTAATAAATCTCCAGGTCTTGCTGATTGTTACGGATCAGAATTCGAAGCACTTTATGAAAAATATGAGCAAGAAGGACGTGGTGTTCGTAAAGTAAAAGCTCGTGAATTATGGTTTAAGATCGTTCAATCTCAGATTGAAACTGGTATGCCTTTCATGCTGTTCAAAGATTCAGCAAATATGAAGTCTAACCAAAAAAATCTTGGAACTATTAAGTCTTCAAACCTTTGTACAGAGATTATGCAGTACACTTCTGACAAAGAAATTGCTGTATGTAACCTGGCATCAATTGCTCTTCCTAAGTTTGTTAAAGACGGAGAGTTTGATCACAAAACTCTTTACGATGTAACTTATCAAGTGACTCGTAACCTTAACCGCATTATCGATCTTAACTACTACCCAGTAGAAGAAGCTCGTTACTCAAACCTCAAAAACCGTCCAATTGGAATCGGAGTTCAAGGTTTAGCGGATACTTTCTTTAAGCTTCGTTACTCATTTGATTCAGAAGAGGCAAGAAAGCTAAATAGAGAAATCTTTGAGACTATCTACTATGCTTCTCTTAGCGCTTCAGCGGATCTTGCTAAAGTTGATGGTCACTATGAGTCTTACGAAGGATCTCCAATCTCTCAAGGTATCCTTCAGCATGATATGTGGGAAGCGAAGGTAAGTAATCGTTGGGATTGGACATCTCTACGTGGAAAAATTAAGCAATACGGAGTGAGAAACTCACTTCTTATGGCCCCAATGCCTACAGCTTCAACTTCACAAATTCTTGGTAACAATGAGTGTATCGAGCCAGTAACTTCTAATATCTATACTCGTCGTGTTCTTGCAGGTGAGTTTGCGATGGTTAATAAGTTCCTTGTTCGTGACCTTATCAAACTTGGTCTTTGGAATGATGAGATGAAAGACAGAATTATCGCTCATAACGGTTCTGTTCAGTACATCGAAGAGATTCCTGCTGAGTTTAAAGAGCTTTACCGCACAGTTTGGGAGATTAAGCAGAAGTCTATCCTAGAGATGGCAGCAGATCGCGGAGCTTTCATCGATCAGTCTCAAAGCTTAAACATCCATATGGAAGATACCAACTTTGGTAAACTATCTTCACTTCATTTCACAGCTTGGAAACTTGGTTTGAAAACAGGTATGTATTACCTAAGAACTCGTCCAGCAGTTGATGCGATTAAGTTCACCATTAAAGAAACTGTTGCTGTAAAAAACATGGCACAGCAACAAGAAGCGTTGATGTGTTCACTTGATAATCCAGAAGACTGTATCTCTTGCGGAAGCTAGAAAGCAGTTGATCTTGTCTTAGGGGCACCATTGATGGTGCCCTTTTTTTTTGGTAGTTAATGAGTATGGTTTGGTCACAGTTTATTCAGGCCACTTGTTTGCCGGGCACTTGTGGATGTGAATTTATTCATTTTGGAGAGTGGATTAGGCAGCCAGCTAACTTCTGGTCATCGCTCTTCTACGTTGTTCTTAGTGCCCTCATTTGGGCACAGTCAAAAACCTTCTATCAAAAATTCTGGTCCGTCCTATGCTTAATTTTGGGGATAAGTAGCCATCTTGCTCATGCAAGCTTTATCCAATTGGCCATGAGTGCCGACTTTGCTTCTATCATCACTTTGATGGTCTTTCCTGTTCTCATGCAGTTCAGTCAGCATCTCACTCGTGTGGTCAATATTTTATTGGTCGTTCTCTTTTACTTTTTTATATTTTGTGTAATGTTCTTTCTTGGTAAAGTGGCAAAGATTACTATTTGCTTGGCCATCTTCTCGGGCGTGCTGTGGTACCATCTCAAATTCCTTCGAGAAGCTCTTCGTTCACCTCTATTTATCAAGACTCTTATTCTTCTTTTTGCAGGGTTCTCATTCTTTATCCTAGATGAGGGGAAAGTTTTTTGTGACCCATATTCTTGGTTTCAACTCCACTCATTATGGCACCTTCTAACGGCCCTCTCTCTTTACTACTACAGTAAATGGATTTTTAATTCAGGTAAGTGGTAGACAACTATTTTAGAGATTCTTACAATCTTAGAGCTAAGGAGATCTCATTATGAAGTTATTTGCATTATTGTTATTGTTTTCTTCTTTTTCAGTTTTTGCCCTCGAAAATAAACTCGGAGCGGGTATGATGATTGGTAATCCTACTGGTGCCAATGCAAAATATTGGCTTGATAATGATAGAGCAGTGGATGGAGGAATCGGTCTTTCTTTCGGAAGAAAAACAGAACTCAGTGTTCACTCTGATTACCTTTTTCATAAAAAGGCAGTTCTTTTCTACAATGATGTACATCCCTTAGATCTTTATTATGGAGTTGGGGGACGACTAGAGTTCTCTGATGGTCTAGAAATGGGAGTTCGCCTTCCGGTAGGGTTAACTCATTTCATTGAAGAACGTAATGCTGATGTTTTTGCTGAAGTTGCACCTATTATTGATATTATCTCAAAAGTAGGTGTGGAATTTCATTTTGCAGTAGGAGCAAGATATTATTTCGAATAATAAAAAACCTCCTTACGGAGGTTTTTTTATTTTAATTTTATACTAAATTCTTCTAATTTCTTTTTAAAACTCTTATCAAATATCTCCACTCTCACTACTTCCGTACCTGGTTTAACTTTAAGGGTTGAAGCAGGCATAACCTCACCAGAGTAGTATGCATTAAAAAAAATGGAGTCTTTACCTCTAAGCTCTGCTTTGGTGAGTTCTGCAAGAATAGTAGGAGGGTTGTTCATACCAAGGTTGAGTTTGGCCGTTCCTAAAACAGTCTTATAAGAATCTAGGTTCCTAATTTGCATATTAACAGGAAAAGGCACAAACAACTTTAAGGAAACTTCTCCTTGTATATCGCACTTCTTATTAAATTTTGTTGAATATTTTATAGAATTAAAAATCTCAGCTGGAACAATATTAAAGTCATCGCAATCTTGAATCTTGAACTTGCCTTTAGATTGGTCAAATAGGCTAGTTAAACTAGAACGGTAGGAATTATTTTTAGCATTAAGGAGAAAACTTGAAAGAAGGATCGAAGTGAAAACAAAACTCTTAAGCATTTTATTTCCTGTAGTTGTGGCCCGAATGAGAATAGAATATAATACTTCTAGGAGATCATTATGAAAGATGATTCGCTGAAAGAAAAGACTTTGCTTGTTGTTGATGATGAAGCGGACCTAAGAGAGATCATCTCTATGGAGCTTGAGTATTTTGGTGCAACAGTTTACCAAGCGGAGTCTGTGAGTAAGGCCCTGGAAGTTCTGAATAACCATTCAATTGATCTTATCATCTCAGATATCAGAATGCCTGGAAGTACCGGGGTTGATCTTCTTAAAACTGTTAGAGAACAAAATGTCAGTTTACCGGCCATTATTTTGATCACCGGTTTTGCGGACTTAGATATCTCTGAAGCCTTCGCCCTCGGCGCCGAAGCCTTAGTTCACAAGCCTTTCAATATCGATGAGCTGCTTAATTTAGTCAGTGGTTTTCTTCTAGATTTTCCAGAGCGCTATAAGAGCCGTCCTCAGAGTCAGTCCACTCTTCCTTTCTATTTTGACCGTAATTTTGGTGATGAATCGGTATCAGATCTCGAGTTCGGTCGAGGGGGAGTTAAAGTCTTTCATAAAGATCGTCCGATTCCGTTAGGTCAAGCGCGGTTAATCGAATTCCA
>CAYWMU010000082.1:0-10768 GCA_964459395.1 uncultured Bacteriovorax sp. | reverse complement strand
ATTCCAGTTAGAGTAAAGACAAAGTTAAACAGTGTGAACGCAAGTACAATAAAAATAAATCCAATAATTGCAAAAGTAAGAGTTTTTTTAGCATTACTAATTGCTTCCGCATCTCCTCTTGAAGAAATAAATCTGATACCAGAAATTATAATAAAGTATAAAGCAACTACAGCAGAGAGCACTATGGCAGCATTAATAATATTAGACATAAGAGGCCAGATGCATGCAAGAGTGGCTACTTGAGCAGTGGTTTGTTCCGGAGTTCCTGTGTAAAGGCAATTTTCCCAAGGGCGTGTGAAAAGATCCATAAATGAGTTTTACAAAAAGTCCCGTATTAGAATTGTTGACCGTTACAATTATCTTTTGCAAGTGAAGGAATACATAACTCATTAATACCATTCCCGGTAAGAAGAGTGAGAACTAGGTTGAGAATAAAGAAGGACAGAACTACTAATATTAATCCTACTATAGCAGCTATTATTTTACTACGTGCTGCGCCTACTTTTTCTTTATCCCCACCAGACATAATCCAGTTAATTGCACCCCAAAGTAAATAGATTAATGCTAGAATTACAGCAATTACAAAAACAGCATAGAGACCAAAACGAATTAACTGATTAGGAGAAATATTTGTAATCCCAATATTACCAGGAGGATTAAGACCAACTTTTTCTTCCGCAAAAGCTGCTGGTGCAGAAGCAAAAAGATATGCTGTCGTTGCGAGACTTATTGTGATCTGTTTTATATTCATATCTTATTTAATTAGAACAGTTTTTAAAATACTTGTCAATAGGTGATTTTATTTTGTAACCAAACCATTTAAATCTATACCTATTACTGCTCCCACTGTTTGGACAATAACAAAGGAGAGGAGGACTACAAAAAGTCCAATAACAGCAAAAGTAATAGTTTTCCGTGCTTTATCTAATTTTTCTCTGTCCCCTCCAGAGGTAATCCAAGAGATTCCTCCCCATATAAGGAAAAATAATGTTGCTACTATTCCAGCAATGAGTAATAGATTAATTGACCAGGCAATAATTACAGAGAGGGTTGTTCCGCTCTCTGCAGTAGGTACTCCTGTGGGAGCGTCTAGTGATCTCTCTCCTGGAATTTGAAGTTGTGATAAAATTTTCATTTGATATTAACGATCTCCTCCTGGCTTTTCTATAATATCATCTACACAGTTTGTTTTACATGTTCCTCCACCATTAGGATTTTTTATGTTAAGATCACAGTATGGTACTGCCTTTTTTCCTAAAGCACAATGTCCTGTGCAGTCTTCATCTGAATAGCATCCACTCGGTTTACTATTATCAGTTGAACAGTATGCAACTGACCATCTACCATTTTGACAAAGTGGGTCAGGTCCACAAATTGGACATCCATCTTTATAACTAGCATTTTCTGCATTAATACCACAATAGTAGCTATCAGACCCATCAGGACAATCATAGGGACGATTTTTTTGTGTATTATCTCTATTCTTGCTTCCCTGAAATGTCTTTACACCCATAATATTTCCTATAAAATTCATAATTACAAAAGAGAGAAGGACTACAATGAGGCCGATAATTGCAAAAATAATAGTTTTTCTTGCTTTATCTAATTTTTCTTTATCTCCACCAGAAGTAATCCAGGAGACACCTCCCCATATTAAGAAAATAAGAGCACCGATAATTGCAATTACAAAAAGAAGAGTTATACCAAATTGAAGGATATCAGTCAGAGTAAGGCTTTTTGAAAGGATAGGGTCGGATATTGATATCTCTTGTCCGGGAAGTCTAAATCCTTGTACAAAAAATCTGTTTATTTCCATATTTGATAAATAATCAACCTCATTAATTAGTATTCGAATTAGACTGTTGACTTGTATTGTCATCTCTAGTAAATCCAGGTATTTTAAGAATATCTATTCCAATAATTTGAAGGATAGAAACTGAAAGAATGAGAAAAATAAGTCCTGTAATTGCTGCTGTGATAATCTCGCGTGCTTTTCCAATTTTTTCTTTATCTCCTCGAGAGAGTTGGAATAGTATCCCTGCATAAATCATAAGTGCAAATGTAGAGATAGTTGCTATTCTAAAGAGCCAGGTTCCTAGAGTGCTTATAAAACCCAATGGATCAGTTCCAAATGAACCGATAGCCGTAGCATATTGTGTACACTCTACAATACTAGATATTGTCTTAGATATCTCTTCGGGAGTTGCATTAGGATCTACTGTTACACGAGTTCCTTCTGCCGTAATCCCTCCAGTGCAAGGCAATGACCCAAATTCTTCAGAGTCAAGCACTGATTGTTGAGACTCTATTCCTTTAGGATCATATTTTATACCTGATAGATCAATATAGGCATTGGTATTAAATGTGTTTGTTTTTTTATTTTTCTCCACGACTACTCTTAGAGGGATTTCATAATATGTAAACCCTCCCTTACAATCGTTTCCAATACCGGTTTTTAAAAGCCCATCTTCATCTACTTGCTCATTAATCTTAATAATATACTCACCCTGAGGAATCTGTGACAAATAATTTCCTTCTGTTAAACTTCCAAAATTAAGTTGCACAGGGATATCGGCAGAGGTATTATATGTTTGATGAGTAGCCACACATTTATCACCAGACATGTTTTGTTGTCGTGACTGTATTGTTACCTGGTAATTATTTCTTTTCCATCCACCTGCTTTTACCGCATGATTAATAGTAAATGAAAGCGGGTTATTGACCTGATATTCTTTGTAAAGACTACTCAATTTTTCGTCTAATTCCTCTTCTCCAAGGAAAAATTTTAAAACTTTTCTCCCAGTTGGGTCATCAGGGGATACATACCTGATTTCTGAATTCTCTATAGTCTTGAAAATGAGAAGGGGGAATCTATGTCTTACATAAAAGGTTGCGGCAGTTGTAGGTCCAGCCTCGTAGTTATCAGGAAACAAAGAGACACGATAAATCTCTCCTTCATGAAAATAGTCTTTTTCTGGATTACATTTTCCCTCATCATCCGAAAGAGAGGGAATTTTTACACTGTGTTTTCCTCCTCCACATATATCCTTTAAAAGATAGGTCCCGTCTTCAGATTGTATCCTTTTATCTCCGTCGAGGTTAAACTTATCTTTACTTATACAATCTTTTTCAAAATCAGTTGAATAACAAACTTTATATTTTTCATTAGGGTTTAATCCATGAAAAAGGATATCTACCTTAGATGTTAAGCCGTCAATTATCTCTGTTTTACTGTCTCCTTGATATGCAGAAATTGAATAGCCTAAAGAGATATCAGATTGAGGGAGAGGATCATTAGGTGTAAATGATTTCTCACTTGGGATTATCATCAGATTAGGACCGGTACATGTGGTAGTGATAAATTTTACAAGATCTCCTCCGTTAAAAATAGGGTTGACGTAATCAGCGTATACTACCTTGGCGGTTATTTCATATGCTTCAGGTGTTGGATTCCCTGAAGAGTCGTTTTTAGGGGGTGGGTAATTAGGATCATCAGAGTGAATTTTAACTTGTACATCTCTTCCTAGCTGATTAATTCCTGTAAATGTATGACTATATTTTGTAGTTGTCCCTTTTACAAGAATCTCTGTTTTATTATAGTCTCTTACCTTTGATATTCCTGGTCCAAGAGTTGTAATTTCAATCTCATCTCCGTAGTTAATACTTCCGGGAACAATAATCTCACAGCTTTTTGCAGCATTTACGTTTGTTGGATAAATAAATTTAATAGTAAGGGCGGTACTAACAAAACCTATACTAAAAATAACGAGAATGAAAAATCTTTTCACACCTTATTGTAGGCAAATAGAAAATGGAAATGCAAGAAGATTTGTAGTTTATTATCTTTGATTACCCTACAAACTTAATTCCCTTGCCTTTTATTGTGATGATATGTTGGGGCTTGTTAGGATCAGATTCAATTTTTTTACGTAATCTATATACTATTTGGTCAAGGGCTTGATCTGTAACTCCTTCTTGTGTTTGACTGTCTTTCCATATTGCAGTGATTAATGATTCTTTATCACAAGTAATTCCCTTGTTTTGTAGGAGATATCTAAAAAGACGGAATTCAGAAGGAGTAAGTGTATCACTAATATTTGTACTTCCTTTGAAAATCTCATTTCGTTGTTCATCATATATGAACTTTTCTGTTTCTTCTTTGAGGCTAGAGATATATTCAGCAAAAAGCGGGATTGTAATAGTATTGTCTTTTAATAATCCAACATGGGTAAGAAATTTTAACTCCTCACAAGAATCATCTATATCAGCTTTCATTTTAAGATGTTCTTTTTCATGGGGAAGTAAGTATTGCCATATCTCGTATAATGCTCCTCTAATCTGCCTGTTTTTTAGTAAATACTCTGAAAGATGTTCGGGTATTTGATCTTCTGAAAGAATAGCTTCATACGCGATTTTAGAAAGTTTGCCATGACCACCTGTTAGGAGAAAAATTTCTTCTTTTACTTTCTCATCCTTCTTCTGGACGATTTCTTCAATGTAAGAAAGTCTAAAATCTGGCTCTGTTGGATGAGATATTTTCATAAATACAGAATTTCCAATTAAGAATTCATAAAACTCTGTCAATGTAGAAACATCTATAAGCATATCTATAGGGCGAGATAAAGCAAATATACAGGAAAATTTGTATTTTGCTCTATTTCTCAAAATCTTAAGATTTACAAAAAATTGCTCAGACGCATCTTGTGCATATTGTTCAAATCTGTCTATGAGAAATACTAGAGATATCTCTTTTTCCAATGCCAAAAAATCTATTGATTTTTTAAGTGATTGAAATAATATGAGTTCATCATTGTATTCAAGGGCTTCTTTTAGAAATGTATTAATTTTTTCACTTTCTTTGTCCATTCTTCTTTCAGAAAGAGAATAGGAAAGAGAGACAAGCATAAATTTTGTTACATCGGCCAAAGGTCTATTTCTAATCTCTGAAAAATCCATATAGACAAAGTGATATTTCTCTTGCTCTTGCCCAAGATTAAATTCTCTTACTTTCTTGTTATATGCCAGGAGCCTGAGTAACCTGCTTTTTCCTACTCCAGGAAGACCAAGTACTTGAGCTGAAGCTCCTTTTCTTATGTACCCAATTGTTTTTGAAATTTCATCCTGCAAAGATTGTGGAGGATATAAAGATTCGAAATATTTGGCTTCGTTTACATACGATAGATTTTTTGTCATAGTAGTATTTTACCAAATTAATTGTGAATCATTTGTAATGTTTGTGTGAAGTAGTACGAGATTTATATTTATATAATGCATAACACTATGAATGAGCAATTGACAGCACCTATAACTACGCGCCATACTAGTAGTATGGCTGAAAATGCAGAAATGAATACACCTATTATTCCAGGTCCTTCTATTGAATATGCTCCGTCTGTTTCCAAACCTGAAAACGCTCATATTGATCAAGTAGAGGCTTCTAATATAAGATCTGAGATAGAAGGAATACAAGACTCAACAGTTTTTACAAATAATTTTAATGAGGTTATTTCCTCCTTAAACTTTTCAGAGCAAAAAAGGTTAAAGCAAATATGGAAAGAAACTGACTCATCAAAAAGACCAGCTCTTCTTCGATCTTTGCAACGACTAGATAATGAATTACAGAATCACAGTGTAATTCAGGACTCTAAAGAGGTTATAAAGAAAGAGGATCAACTTGTTAAAAAAAAGTCAGAATCAGGAAAATTTAATGTATCTAACGAAATAGTATACGAAAATTCTAGTATTCCTAATACTGAGGAAGGATTTAAAAAACGAATAGAAAATGCTAAAAGAGCATATGAACAGATTTATACTGAACTACAAAGTAGCCCTCACCATATTTTAATTGGAAAACTAACAAATTTGCAAAGAGAAGATTTATTAAATCGTTTAAAAGAAGTTATTTCTGATGGGTTTACGAAAGAACAAGAAGAGGCAATTATAGCTGCACATCTTGAAGGAGATAACCCAGTATATGAACTTAACCTACCTAATATCCTAGCGAAAAATAGAATTCTTAAATATGGAGTGGGATATAAGGAAGATGAAAAGGTAGATCATTCTAAAAGAGATTTATTTAGTAAAGAGGAAATTAGAATTCTTATGGAATTTGGTATTACTGGAAGTGGTGAAGATTCTTCCAGAAGAAGTAGGTCTACTTCTGGTCTAAAAAGAGCAACAATGCAAGAATTGTTGGAAGATAATAGGGAAAGAGAGGAGACATCTAAGGAAAGTATATCTCAGGCAGAGACTCCAGAAGAAATAAAGGATATTATAGACGGAGACGAATTCCGAAGTGGAATACACATTGTAAAAAGTTCATTTCTATCCAAAATAAATAACCCAATAGAAAGGCATGCTGCCATACTAGAATTTAACGAAAAATATGAACAAAGAATAGAGGAGATATCTTTATTATGTGATAGCGGAAGAGCTGATATAGATGACTTGAGAAATAGAGCAGTTGAATTAAATGAGATACTTCATGAAGATTTAAGGAAGATTATCAAAGAAAGTGATGGTGGGAAAGAAGGATTCTCAAAAATAAGAAATATTGAAGAATTAGCTCAAGTTATGGAACAGACAGATCAAAAATGGAAATTACCAGAGAATAGAATTTATAATGAAGCAACTGGAAGAATTAATACTGCTAATTTCATGAACTGGGTTAGAGACAGAATTGTTACATTACATAATGATGATCCTGATTCAGTCTTAAATTTTATGCAAGGAATTGTGATTGAATCCACTGAGTTATTTAGACCTATTGCAATTAATACTGTTTTTCGTGATCCAGGGACGTATCTTACAAGTGGACATTTGATGGATGAGAATGGGGTGCGTTTCACTTATGAGAAGCTAAAGGAAGAGATTATTTATGAAGTCTGGTTACATGGTGGGTTGCGAAATAATGATGTTGCTTTTAAGAAAATCATGATGGTTGAGAAAAAAAACCCTGAAGCAGTTATGAGTATCGCAGATGGAAATTTGGTCTCAAAGCCGGGAACTATGGAAGCAGTTTTTACTACTCCTGAAAATTTTATAGAAGATTTTCAGGAAGAGGGTGGTAGAAGAACAGAGAAAGACACAAGAATAGGTAGTGCTATAAGAGAAGCATTCCTTATTTACTATAATATAGCAGATTACGAAAAGCTAGTCTCTTTATTAGGAGAAGATGCTCTCTATTTTACAAAGGAAGGACTTTATGAAGCGACTAGAGAAGTAATGGAGAGTAAAAAAGTTGAGGTAAATAGCGATGTAGATATTGAAAATTATCTTGCTACTCAAGAAGGAGGTATTAAAATATCTAGTTGGTATGATCAAACAGGAAAGCTGAGAAAAGAAAAAATAGGCGAATTTATTTCAGCTTTGAATCCGTATAATATTCCAACTAAAGATGAAAGATTAATTAATGTAGTTCGAAAACTGGTTGAAAATCAAGCACAGAGCAATACTGGAGTAAGAAAAGGTCCTTTCGGTTCAGGGTATGCTGAATTATTAGCATTTTATCAAACATATCTTGGGGGCGCGGCAGGTAGAAATGATACTGCTTTAACAGGGTATAACTCAGACACTAAAGTAGAGTATTCTACCTTGTATCAGAATAAACAGTTAGATATATGGAGAGGTGGAGGAGCAGGAAGTATTTATACTTTGGGCGTCTTAAATAGAACAAAAGTTGATTATTTTACTGGAATGCCTACTCGTGATGGTAAATCTTTAATGCAATTATTAGAAGAGATGCATGAGAATGAGAGCGAGCTTAGACAGCAGAGAAAATTTTTATGGAAAATAATAGAGGCGCGAATTTTAAAGGATTATAAGGACGCTGGGATAGATAGTGATACATTAATTACAGGTTCACTACAAAAGGAAATAGATAAAGAAATGAATAGAATTCTACGACTGAATGAGAGGAAACATGAAAGATATTTACAACCTGACTTTTTAGAGGAAAAGGAAAGGCTTAAAGCTCTAGGAATGAATGAGGCAGAGATAGAGTTGAAATTAGCGGAGAAGTTTAAAGAAGAATGGTTGGAAATTGAAGAAAACGAAATAGAAGCAAACCTTCGAAGTGAAACGGCTGGAAAAAGTATAGAAGAAAGAGCTGCTATTGTAAAGAGAGAATTAGAAAGGAGAGAGAGATTATATGAATTTGACATTAATTTAGGGAAACAATATAAACAAAAGGAGCTTAATGCTCAATCTGTTGTAAAACAGACTGCTAAAAAAATTGTTTTCGCTCCAAATGAATTTCAGCAATGGTCTTCAAATCAAGCTGAAAAAGCATTTAATATTTACGGTGATATAACAAGTGGGTCAGATATTGATCCTACAAAATTCATTTCTGTTGATCAGTATGGGATAGTAAGAATTAATCAAGAGGCTTTTATTAACCAAATATCGGATGGTCTTATAAAGCCAGCTCGTTATGCGTTCTCATCCTCAGGGATTCCTTTAGCTCAGATGGTTCGTAGAATGGTTTTATTGGATAAAGAAGCTGACGAGAAAGAACATAAAAAACCCTATTTTGAGGATATGACATTGGCAGAAACAATATTTGGAAAGGATATTTGGTCTATGACTCAAATCATGGTAAATAGAGAGATAAATGAAGCTCGTAAAAATCCTAATAATGCAGAGAGTGATGTTTATAATCATGAGCTTAACTTTGTAAACAGTGATGGAACTATAAGCAATAGAGCGATATTGCAAGCTTTATTAGGAGCTCCTAAAGAGGAAATAGAAGATTATGAAAATAATAAAGAAGTAGTGGATAAAATATTGAGTAAAGATTTCAAAATTGTTGATGTTGATAAAATACTTGTAAAGGCATATGTTAAAGTACGTATAGCACGATTATTACAGTCTCATTCAGAACGATATAGCCCTTATACTCAATGGGACTTTCAGACTAAAGAATCTCTATTAAGTGGTCTATTCATGAACCCCTATTTTGATTTAGAAGATGTAAATGATATTAGAAAATTTTCACATAATGAAGTGATGACAAATATAAAAAAAGATATAAAAAAGGGTGGGGTTTTTGGAAATGTATTTATAAAAGGTTTTGGAGAAGGAATACTTTATTTTTTTAGTAAAGTATTTGGATAGAGGTTATTTTATACGGTTCTAGCACGAGTTGCAGCAATATATCTACGTTGTTGACGAACGTGATTTAGGACCGCCATAGCGTACTGAAGCCTTTTCGCAGAAGCAGCAGTTTGTTGGATATTGTTTTCTTGAGAAGCAGTAGTAACTCTTCTTTCAGCTTCTTCCACAATATCATTTGCTTGAGATAAATCCATATCTTGTGGCTGAACATTAAAAGTAGCGTGTAGTTGTCTATAAAGATTCTGTATCTCAGTCATATCAGTTAATCTCTCATTTGCTTCATTATATTCAGGAGTATTTGGGGTGGCTGTATTAAGGATATTTTGTGCATTGGTAACATCGTTATCTATTGTAACCCATGCAGGTGTCTGTCTACGCCATGTACTGTTTTGTCTTTCATTTATAAGTTCTTCATAAGTTCTCTTACTGGTGAATCTGTCAATAATATTTGCCAATCTACTAGTATCTTTACTCTCATTAATTTTTTGTTTTAAAGCAAAATTAAGAGTTCCTGTAGGTCTGCCGTGTTCATCTGTGCTCCAAAGTTTCTTTTTAACTGGACTACCAGCCTTTCTCATCACTCCTGTTGCTATACCAAAACCTTGTGGAATTGCTTGTTGGAATTTATTCTCGGGTGCTTTAATGATTGCTTGTACCATATTTATTACTTCAGGTAACATGAGTATAAGTCCAAGCCCTAAAAGCGATCCAAGGTGTTTTGGGTTAAGAGAGTTCCCTATAAATGGAGGAGCAAAAATAGAAGCATTATCGGGTATCTGATTAAATAATTGAATTATTGTACTTCCTAATAGAAACATTGCGAAGGTAAGCGGAAAAACCAAAATATATTTTAATATGTGTCTAAACCAAGATCCCATTGTCCAAGGAGACCCAGGAATAAGACTCCCTGCAATCCAAATAGGAGCAATTGCAACATCTATTAAAATAAATAAATAAGATTTTATTAGGGCAATCCAAAGACGAAAAAGAGCAGATAAGACTGCAATTACAATTATAAGAAATGCAATTATTCCACCAACAAGACCAAGTACTTCATTTCCTATACCTCCGAATCCTATTCCGCCTCCAATTCCTAGAGCTCCTAATCCTATACCAACTCCATATGCTAGATTCACACCAGGAATTAAAAGTAAGGGAAGTGCCATCACGCCTGTTATAATTCCTCCCACTGCATTTCCTACTCCGTTATCGAAGATAGCAGAGATTTGGCTTCCGAGTCCTCTAGACGCATCATATGCAATCCCAGGTATGCCTCCTCCAAATGATCCTGTTGCTCCAAATGCCGTACTTCCTGCTAAACTACTTGGGCTAAGTGTTGGGATAGAAACTCCATCAATACTTGTGATTATTCCATACAGTAAATACATTACAAGATACATCATATCAATCAAAAAGCCAGATATGGCAAATGAAAAAGTAACCAAAATTAAAATAATGATTACCCTGGGGATAGAACTCTGAATAGTCATAACTGTTTTTGGATCAAAATTCCTCCTAAACATAATTCCCATTCCTACAACCATAAATGCGATTACAAATAACACGTAGATAACATTTCTAAAGGCAACCCATACAGGAAGGAGTGGGCTTAGACCATTAAATCCAGCACTCACATTTTGAGCAAAAGATGACT
>CAYWMU010000081.1:0-10909 GCA_964459395.1 uncultured Bacteriovorax sp. | reverse complement strand
CCTACCCTGTTCTTATGGGAGTCTTTGGTTTTGTGATGATGAATGTCATCTTTATCTTCGTTATTCCGCAGATCGCGAAGATTTTTACTTCCATGAAAAAAGAACTGCCCCTTATCACTCGTATCTGTATTGAAATATCAAATTTCTTACAAAACTACTGGTGGGCAACATTCTTGGGTATTATTCTAGGGGTCTTCCTCATTCACCGCTACATCAATACTAAAAATGGCCAGGCCAAATGGCATAAAATGCAGTTGAACCTACCTGTCCTTGGAACAGTAGTTAGAATGATTAACGTCAGCCGTTTCTGCTCTACATTAGGAACTCTCCTCAACTCTGGAGTTCCCATTCTTACTGCACTTACTATTGTTAAAAATCTCGTTCCTAATGTGCATATGAAAGATGCTATTGAGAAGGCGCGTATAAGTGTATCAGAAGGTGCTTCTCTTACTGCACCACTAATGCAGAGTGGTTATTTTCCTACGCTCGTAACTCACATGATCCGCCTCGGCGAGAGAACTGGTGAATTAGAGCCAATGCTTAAAATTATTTCAGAAAACTATGAGGATCAGGTACAATCAAAAATCTCAGGCCTTACCACTATACTAGAACCTGTCATGATGATATGCCTAGGTGGTGCTGTAGGGTTTATTGTATTTGCTGTGGTAATACCGATGATGAACCTAAATAGTCTTCGCTAGTTGAATAAGGAGTTACAATGTTAAAGAAGATGAAAGTTATACTAAAATCTCAACAAGGAATGAGCTTAATTGAGATTCTTATCGCCCTTACTCTACTTGCACTTGCTGGTACGTTTGTAGGAGGTCGTGTATTTGAAAACCTCCAAGAAGGTAAAGTCCAAACAACTAAGATTCAAATGAAGTCTTTAGGTGACCGTCTTAAAGAATTTAGAAGAGACTGTAACTTCTATCCTACGACTGAAATGGGTCTAGATGCTCTTATTCAAAAGCCTACCGGTGGAAGAGAATGTAAGAGATATGCTCCAGGTGGATATATTGAAGGAGGAAAAATTCCTCTAGATCCATGGGATGCTGAATACATCTATGAATCTGATGGAAGAACATTTACAATCATCTCTCTTGGTGCTGATAATGCCGAGGGTGGCGAAGGTGTAGATGCAGATATCAACTCAAACGATCTTTAAATCTAAATCATGGGCCAACCAAGGATTCTCTCTCATCGAGATCCTGGTGGCCCTTTTGCTTGCCGCTCTCATGTTTCTTGCTATCCCCTCTGGAGACAGTACTCAACGTCATCGCGATCTCAAAGCAGGAATTGATAATCTTGATAGGGCCGTAAGGTTTGCACAAAACGAAGCCATACTTCGTAACGTGATCGTTAGATTACGAATCGATCTTGAAAGTGTGCCAGTTAACTATACCGTAGAATATGGCCCTGCAGGTAACATCCCTCTTCCAGAAATTCCTGATCTCTCTAAACTCTCCGTAGCTGAAAGAAAGATTTGGAATGATCAGCAGAAAAAATTTTCCTCTCAATTCACTCCTGTGGAAGAATTTGAAGACATTAAATTTGAAATTCATGAAGAGGTCATGGTTTTAGGCATCGGAACAGGTGACCAAAAAGGACTTATTCAAGAAGGAGACGCTTCAATATATTTTTACCCTACTGGTGAAAAAGATGCTGCCCTTTTCTTTCTTGCGACAGTTGAGGAGTTTGCTTACCTAGAAGTATCTCCCTTCTTAAATAGAACAAAATCTTACTTCGAAGCACTTAATACCGAGAGTGTTTCAAGAATTGAGGATATACTACAAACTAGAATGACAACTATTTATAATGAGTGGCGATAATGAAAAACAAGTTTGAGGCCGGATTTTCTTTATTAGAAGTAATGATAGCCATCACTCTTTTTGCTTTTTTTATTACGGCCTTCTTAACCTCACAAGGTTATAACGTCACTGATTCTGAAAACTCAGAACAACAGCTTATTCTTTATACTTTGGCCGAAAGAACAATGAATGAGCTTGTCATTAATCCCCCACGCTTCACTAATGCCACACAGAATTCAAAAGAAGTTAAAAAATTTGAAGAATCCCAGTTTGCCAATTATGAGTATGAATTAGAAATAAAAAAACTTGTTATTCCAGACTTTGGACAGCTTTTCGGACAAACTGGTGGCAATAATCAAGACCAAGACAATTCCTATCTAAGTTCTGCCAATACAGCAAACCGAAACACAAGTCTTGAGAAAGTTATTTTTGAACAATTAAAAAAAAATATCGAACGCATGCTATGGCAGGTGCGAATTACTGTGGTTAATAAAGAAAATGGCATGAGCTATTCTTTATCAACCTACTTAACAGATTATAATCAAAGAGTTCAGCTTAATGTGGGTTTCTAGTAATCAAAAAGGGTTTACCCTTTTAGAGATTCTAATTGCTATTGTTATCCTCTCCGTCATCACCTTTGAAGTGGTTCAAATTACTGATGATGCTGTCAACACTAAAGAAAGAACCATTCAAATTAACGAGGATAATCTACAAATCGAAACAGCTCTTGCACGAATGGACTGGGATTTTTCTCAAGCTTTCTCACCTCTTTATTTCTCCACTCCCATCACCTTTCCTAATCAGCCTAATATCGAAGAGACTAGTGATATAGGAGCTCAACAAAACTATATAAATATGTACAGAGAACAACTTCGTTCTCGTTTTCAAGTAAGCCAGCACTTTAGCTCTGTCAGTGCTGAGGGTATTCCAATCCCACGTTACTACGCCCCTGAGAAAAACTTTTTTGAATTTATGACATCTTCTAACCGAAGAAAAATGCAAAATACTCTTCAATCCCATTTCACTTGGGTGAGATATTCACTGGAGGATGCACAACCTGATCCAGATATTGAACGCAGTGAACTCATTCCAGGGAATACTAAAAATCTCGTACGCTACGTTGCTAACTCTGACCCCTGGGATGACAATCGAATAGACCCAGAGGATACGGAAAAAGTAAAAAAGGCTGTTCTCCTTGAAAACGTTGAAGAGCTTGAGTTTCAATTCTGGGATCTCGAAAAAAGAAAGTGGGAAACAAATCTGCGTAACATCAGAAATGGCGAAAACCTCATTCGAGGTGTTAAAATGTTCATAGCTTGGTACGATAACAGCGGAAATAAAAGAGAGTTAACTAAAGTTTTTAGAACTCACTGGCCGCTAGCAGTACCTGCGTCCCAAACAAATCAAACAAGTAATACGGGTGGTGGAACCCCAAATAGCGATCAAAATCAAACGACAGGTAATACTGATATAAATGAAGATGAATAAAGATATTAAAGCTATTCTCCAAAATCAAAAAGGTGTGGCGCTCATCATGATAATGACGGCCATTATCTTTCTTTTGGCCATTTATTCAGAATTTACTTTTGAGTCAAAAATCTCCCGCATCAAAACGACAAATATTCTGGATAAGGCCCAGGCCAAACTCATGGCAGAGTCTGGACTACAGATGGCCATGACTAGACTCAAACTCTATGTTGAAGCTCATAATAAGGTTCAAGGTAACGAAAATGCCAAGGTGGCAGTGTCGCCTCAGTTGATTAATCAACTCTGGGAAGTCCCTTTCATGTACCCTATTCCTGTCCCCCCTAACTCAGGGGCGGCCTTTGCTGCAACAGTAGCAGACTTTGAAAAAGAATCGATTCTCGAAGGAGAAATGAGGGTAACGATTCAAAGTATCTCTAATAGAATTAACTTGAACCAACTTCGTATGAGTTACCTCACCTTCAATCCCGAGGTTGATTCTGAAAAAATAAGTACACCTCTCAATGTTTCCCAGACTGCAATCCATGATGACGTATCAGTAGACCAATCTCTCTATTACATGTTAAGAACCTTAATCGAAAGAAAATCAGATACTGATGAAGTTTTTGCTGAGAAATACTCACGTGTTAACTACCAAGAATTAATTTCGAGTCTTAAATACTACATTTCAGATCAAGGAATTCTTGCTCAGGACCCCTTTGCTGCTCAGGCCAGTGCCGGTTTCCAGCAAAATAACATCACTCCTAAATATGGTCCCCTTTCCAGTTCTAGTGAGATCTATGCCATTCCTGGCTGGGATGATGAATTAGTTGAGCTCATCAAGAATGAATTTTCATTTTATCCAACAAATCAAATCGATCTTAATAAAGTTACTGGTAATATGCTTAAACTTCTTTTTCCTAATTTAATGGAAGATGATATCAAAGAGTTCTTTGAGTACAAAAATGATCCCGTACGACCTCGCTACTTCAATAGCCCCGAAGATTTGAAGCAATACTTCGTTAATACCGCTAGAAATTTATCTGAAGAATACTTCAATCAAAGAATTGAAATGTTCACGAAGCAAGGTATGACTTTTTCTTCAAATCCAAATTTATTTAGAGTTGTCTCTGAAGGGATCTATAATCGCGCTACTTATACTCTGGTGGCGATTGTGAGTGTTTCAAATACTACCGCTAATACAGCTACTAACCCTATCGACCCTAATAATCCTAATAATCAAAATACCAATCCAATAGATAATCAAAATCCAAATACTGATAACCCAGGTGGCAATCAGGGCAATAATGCAACTGTCGACTCGAACAAGAACACTCAACTACTCGAGCCACGTATTATTGAAATTCAAGTAAATTAACTAGGAAACAATAAGAGTCTGCTTTAAAATAGATCTATGCATATACTGGCCATAGATTTAGGAAACTATAGTGTAAAGTTTATCTCCTCAACCGTTGAACGAAAAAAAGTTCAGCATCAAAAGATGAGTGAGATAATCATTGCCGATTATCAAAAAGAAAATCGCATCGAAGATTTCTACGATGCACAGATGATGATTGCTCGTGAAATTATCGACGAGTACAAAAAACCAGACACGAAGGTTATTTTTCAAGCTGAAAACGAAATGATGACTTCTCGTTTTTTACAATTGCCAGTTAAGAGCAAGAAGAAAGCAGAACTCATGCTTCCTTTTCAGCTCGAGGAAGACCTTCCCTATCCACTTTCTGAAACTCATTATTCTTATCGGCTCGATAATCAAAAAACTCACTTTAGTGCAATGGTTGATCTTGCTAACCAGTCATTATTTGATGAGTACTTCTCAACGATACAGAAACAAAGAGTAGTACCTTCTGTTCTCACAACAGAAACATCCGCAGTAGAAAATTATTTTTTTCAAAAAGCTGAGCCCGGTTGTTTTTGTGTAATTGATATTGGCCATAAAACTTCTAAAGCTTATTTCTTTTACAACTCTAAACTCATTATTAGTAATTTAAGTTATTTTGGTGGTCATCATATCAACGAGATGATTGCTCAAACCTATAATGTTGATCCAGACGAAGCTCAAATTTATAAACATCAAAATGCTTTTTTACTTACACTTAATCAATATAGTGAAGTTAATGAGTCTCAAAGAGAATTTGCAAACTCAATGGACAGAGTGTTTTCCGTTCTTAATACAGACTTCAATCGCTGGAAAGTTGGTGTAAAAGTAAATTTTGATTTAAAACTAGAAAAAGTCTACATCACTGGCGGAAGTTCAAATATCAAAAATATTGTTCCTTATTTATCAGAGAAGTGGAACATTGATGTTCAGAGTTTCAATTCATTTGAAGATATTGATACTTCTAAGGTTGATCTCAATCCAAAATCTAAAACAAAGTACTTTATGGCAAATCTTCTTGCCTACGGGTACAAACGTAAAGATCGCTTCATCAATTTACTAACAGGTAAATATGCTCAAGCCTCTGGAATAGATTTCCCTCTTCACTCTTATGCCTTCATTGGAGTTCGAGTTGCAGCGGTTAGCTTACTCCTCGCCGTTTCTCTACTCATTCAAAACTATTTTATTAATCAAGATATCAAGTCAGTAAATGCCAAACTTACTGCTATTCTAAGAAATGATGAATTAAATTTAAATCCTCGTCTAAGAAGAAGTATTCAGAATCAACCAGATCAAATACTTTCTCACTTAACTCGTAGAACCCGCTCAATCGAACAAGAAATTTCGACCCTACAGTCTGCTGTTCAAATTCAAGCACTTTCACCTTTAGTCATCATCTCTCAGGCGATGGGTAAATTAGATGCAACACTCATTGAATTACAAGTCACAAATGATAGGCTAGTGAATGCTCGCTTCACAGTTCGTGATAGTGAGACTCAAAAAAAATTAAAAACACAGCTTGAAAACTCTGCCCTACTTTCGGTGAGTGTCGAAAACATTGATGATAAAACGATTCAAATGAGCGCGGAATATTAATATGAACAATAGCATTTTTAAAAAATTAGATTTAGAAGTTTTTCAGGCCGTTGATAAATTGAAAAGCCATCCAAATTACCAGTCATTCCTGGACTTCTATACTAATCTAGAAGATGAGCAGCAAAAATTATTTAAAATTGCTTCCCTTGCCGCTTTAATTATTTTACCTCTCATACTCCTTTCTATCCTTTTTTTCCAAGGTGTGGCCCTTAAATCTGATTTTGAAAAAAGAGTTGAAATCTACAGTAAGGCCAATGAAATTCTCTCTAAGAATCAAGGAGTGAGACAAGTATCAAGTAACATTTTATCGCAAAACCCTATTGATAGTTCTGATATGGTTATTGCTAAGATCTCTTCTTCTCTAGCTCCACTTGGTGTTGATTTGAATAAAATCAGAGTTGCGAATTTTGAATCGAATGAAATTTCTTCATCAATTATCAGCTCACAGGCAGAGTTCTCGTTCTCTGACATGTCTGTTAACGAGCTAATGGACACTTTCAATGGTCTTATTCGTAGAGAAAAGTTTCGCATCGAAAGTGTGCAAATTAATCGTAATGAAAATACTAACCTTCTAAGAGGTAACTTTTTAGGAATTCATTACAGTGTAATACCGCAAAATCCGGAAGAATAATGAGTACTGAAATTCAATCACTAGAAAACATTGATTATAAATTCAAACTTAAAAAATATATTGTTTTGGCCGCACTGCCGGTCATTTTTATTTTCACTTTTTTAAGCTATTTCCCAGTAAGTGGAAAAATTAATAATCTTATTCAGTCCAACCTAAAGGCAACTGGCTGTCCTGCAACTTTTACGGACTTCAAACTCGAGTTTTTCCTTCCTAAAATTGTTATCTCTGATCTCTCCCTTCCAAGAACATGTACCGGTGGAAATGAGGATCTCTTTTTCAAAAAAGTAACCTTAAACTATCATCTCATTAGTTTTTCTCCCTTTGGACTTCCTTTCAGAATAGACACAAGACTCTATGATCAAGATATATCATTTCACTATGTTCTAGGAATTGGTCGACAAGCTGTTAGGCTAAAAGATCAAAGACTTGATCTAGCAAAATTATCTCCAGTCTTACCTCAAGTTAAACTTAAAGGGCTAGTAACTGTAGATCTGAAAACAATTTTAAAAAATAACACCATCAATGAATTAACACTCAAAGCTTCGAGTTCAAATTTTGAAATTCCAGGACAAAACATTCAAGGTTTTGCCCTTCCTAATTTACCTATCAAAGATCTTTTCCTCGAAACAGAGACTGAAGAAGGTAATAAGCTAAAAGTAAATAAATTCATTCTCGGTGGACCAAATCAGAACTCTCCAATTAGGGCCAATATTATCGGCCACATTAATCTTTCGCCGAATAATACGATGAATTCATCACTAAATCTTTCTAGCGAAGTAAATCTCTCTGACGATCTTAAACAACATATTCCTCTACTCGAGATGATGCTTGAGAATTACGAAATAAAAGATGGCTTTTATCAAATTAAAATCGGTGGTACATTAGGCGCTCCTAGTTTCAAATAAAGGATACCTATGCTTCTCCAGGCGATTAAAACATCACTTAAATCAGCAGGACATCATCCAGAACTTTACAAAATTCTTGATTATGCAGTTCTCCCTGCCGGTAAACTTTTTCGTCCTAAATTAGTAGAAGCTATTGCCCTGGACCTTGGCCCACAAATCACTCAGGATCACCTCCATTTGGCCGCAGCAGTCGAAATCCACCATGCCTACACATTAGTCCATGACGACCTTCCTGCAATGGATAACGATCAATATCGACGTGGTAAGCTTTCCACCCATGCAGCCTTTAACGAATGGAAGGCTATTCTTACAGGAGACGCGCTTTTAATTCATTCTTTTAATGAATTAAACAAAATTGAAAATGAGAACTATCGTTTCCTTCTCCGCTTTTTTTCGTGGGCAACTGGAGCAAAAGGTCTCATTCTTGGCCAGTTTCTTGATCTAGGAGCAGAAGGACAGGCGAATCTAAGAGATATCGTACGTATTCATGAATTAAAGACTGCACGATTAATCCAAGTCGCCACTGTAGGGAGCTACCTTCTTACTAAAGATTTTAAATTTCAGGAGTTCAAAGATTATTTCAAGTTAGGAAACACCATTGGTGTTAGCTTTCAACTTCTAGATGATTTGAACGAACTCACTGAAGAAACTGTCAGCTCCCACGAAAAAGAGATTAATCCTTTTCTACTCTATTCAGAAGATGCTCTTAGTACTCTTAGTAAATGTCTTGAAGGACTTTATAGTATTCTAAAAAAGAAAAACCTCACTCATACATCGGCCATGATGAAGTCATACTTAGAAAAAAATCAGAAAAATTTTAAGGAAAATAAAGATATTCTTCTTGGACACTTTGATGATGATCAATTCAAAAGGAAATTAGAGAACTGGATTACCAATTTCGTTTCTCTTTAATTTCTTTTATCTCGCTTAAAGCAATTCTTAAAAGTGCTGAAACTTCTGTTAAATCAGTATCAGGCTTTGAAGAAACTAAGTGCTGAACTACTTCTTCCTCTTCTTCTTTTATCAAAAGAGCTTTCTTTGCTTCTGGAATGGAAAGCTTTTGTTCGAAAAGTAGTTCTTTAATTTTTAGGATAAACTCAACATCTTGACGGGAATAAATCTTCTGCCCAGAGTCCGACTCTACTGGATTTATTTCGTGGAACTCTGTTTCCCAAAAACGAATTACATAAGGCTTCACCCCAGTAATTGGGGTGAGCTCTTGAAATTTAAAACTACTTTTCTGAGGAATAACAGATGAGCTGGACATTAATCTTCGTCGTCGTCACTATAAACAGTGTCATCAATATTATTTAGGAACGAACTAAGCGCACGAGGAACTGCATCTTTTGCAGGAATTGATTTATCCTCATTCCCATTCTCATCTAAACGGTGAGCGTACCTGTCAGTAATATCTTCTTTTAGAATTTGAGATGGTTTAAATGTTAACACTCTACGAGCGCTAATATTCATCGCAGTTCCTGTTTGAGGATTTCTTCCTACTCGAGTAGCTTTATCGCGAATAGAAAAATTTCCGAATCCAGAAATCTTAACCTTCTCTCCCTTGGCCAAAGTATCTTTAATTACTTTAAATACCAAGTCGACTAATTCAGCAGCTTCTTTTTTTGAGAAGCCAGCTTCTTTATAAATGCGTTCAACAATGTCAGCTTTAGTCATGCTCATTGAAAATCCCCCATGAAGTTTCAAAAGCTTATCGGCAATTTGTACTAATAATTAATAGGTTAGCAGTAAAAGTAATTTGTACAATAAAAAAAGTGAGATTTTTTTGCTGAAGGAAAGTCCGGGGATGTAATTACAGGGAGTTAGAAAAACGTAGTCAAACCCTCAGGTGAGGATTTGACTACATAAATAGAAACTATTTTGCTGATTCGTAGATAGCTTTGAACGCATTGAAATCGTGGATCGCAAGCTCAGAAAGCATTTTACGATTGATTTCAATGTTCTTCTTCTTAAGGGCAGAAATGTACTGCGAATAAGAAGTACCGAGCATACGAGCACCGGCGTTAATACGAACAATCCAAAGCTTTCTGATATCTCTCTTAAGTAACTTACGACCAATATAGGCGTAATGAAGAGCACGACGAACTGTTTCAGAAGCGTGCTTATACTTCGTACGACGATCGAAGTGGAAGCCTTTAGCTAGTTTTAATACTTTGTTTCTTCTTTGACGGGCCTTAGGACCGCGACGTACACGTGACATAGATCTCTCCTTCTTCGTTCATAGGGGGAATTTCAATTCACTTAACCCTAATTCACTACTCTCGATGGTTATTAAATTATCTCAGGTATGGAATACAAGAGATTGCGTTATGATAATCGGCCGGGTTTACGTAACCTGGATTAGTCTTATCTTTCTTAGCCTTTCTAGACTTATTGATAAGAAGGTGACGAAGGTGAGATTTTTTATACTTAATCTTACCTGTTGCAGTTACTTTAAAACGCTTAGCAGCTGCGCGTTTTGTCTTCATCTTCGACATATATTGCTCCTAAAAAAATCGTAAAAAATGTATCTAAAAGAGTGCATGAAGTTAACACGGGATAACCAATAGATAAAGTCTTTTTAGCTATTTTTTCTTCCCGGGAGAAATCATGGCAATAACACGGTTACCCATAAACTTTGGAGAAGACTCAACTACAGCACCTTTCTCCACTACTTGTTTCAAAATTTCTTCAAACTTGCTTAGACCAATCTCTTTATGGGCCATTTCTCTTCCGCGAAATTGCATAAGGAGCTTAACTTTGTCACCTTGTTCTAGAAATTTATCGATGTTTTTCATTTTTACTTCAACATCGTGCTTTTCGATATTAGGTCTGAATTTCACTTCCTTAACATCGATAACTACTTGTTTTTTCTTGGCTTCTGCCGCTTTCTTTTGGATCTGGTACTTATACTTCCCATAATCCATCACTTTAACCACTGGGGGCTTAGCATTCGGTGAAATCTCGATTAGATCTAATCCTTCCGAATCAGCAATGAGACGCGCTTGCGCCAGGGTTACCACGCCGTACGCTTTACCGTCATCACCAATAAGGCGAATTTCGTGTGCACGAATCTTATCATTTACGCGTGGTTCTTGGAATTTCTCGG
>CAYWMU010000080.1:0-11078 GCA_964459395.1 uncultured Bacteriovorax sp. | reverse complement strand
CCGGATAATTCAAATCGAGCTAAACGCTTAAGATAGTAAAGATCATTTGCCGGAGTCGTTCTGCTTACAAGGGAATTTAGTGCTGTTAAATAAACAGTGAAAGTTAGACCCACTTCTTTATTTGTAAGATTAGTATTAGAAGAATTGAGCGCAACACTAAGAACTCTGTTAGAAGAATTGAAAGAGTAACAACAACTATTGGCAGCACATGTACCGACGTCTTCATGACTGCTGAGTGTAAGAGCGTCATTCTTTGAGCACATGATGTTGACTCCCTCAGCATTGATGATTCTGATCTGCTGAGTTGTATCGCCGTTAATGATGCTTGAATAAACATCATCAAAAGCAGTTCTCGGGATGTAACTAGGAATTCTGATGCTTAAGTTCTTTCGTGCTCCACTAGTAGAAGAGTTACGTACCATCGTAACTCCTGTGTGGGCATCACCGCTAAATGGCATAAATAAGAAATCAGAATTATCTGCCCCAAATTTTGGTTGAAGGGTATTTACTTCAATACTGGTGAATGGATTTGGATTAACAAAACCTTCATCAGTAGATGAGATGAATGAGCTTTGTGCACATGAACCTTCTGTGCCTGTGACGTCATGGCAGTATTCACTATAATCTTGATTAATGAGATTTCTCACATCTGCCAATGAGTTGTAGAGAGGAACAATCGTTTCCGGAATAGTGAGAATTGGGTGAGTTGAATTTAAACAAGCAAAGTTATTAACATCAAAATAAACTCGATTTTTTTGAGTCCAATCATTACTTCCATCAGAGAATTTTCTTATCCAGCCACCGCCACAACAAGTTTCAGAGTTCGCCTCGCGAAGAGTTTTCCATTGATAAAACTGAGAAATGTTTTGAGGAGCAATGAGTCCTCCATTAGAGTCTCTAAGTGTATTGGCGGACAGGGCAGGTCGTTCATGATCAGGGCTTCCTAAGTTTTCCACAGTGGCCAGTCGAGAGTAGCGTTTAGCATTATTAGCAATAGTTCCGGGATGGGCCGTGGTGATGAGCCCTTCAGTATGAGGTTGAAACTGATTGTTAAGAGTTGATCGAGGAACATCAGTGGTAATAGTTGTTAAATCCTTACCAACTTCACGACAGCATCTATTAAGTGTTTGATCATAGTTTTTAGTGGCCTCTAAATCGTAGATTGAAGGTTTCGGTTCAGCTTGTCCACAAACAAGGTATTCCTCCCAATAGCTTTTCTCTGCTTGATTTCCAAAAAACTTAAGACCTTTATAAGATGCATGCTCGGAATGCATTTTGTTTGGTGAACATTCAAGATCTGTATTACAAGCGGCTCCTGCTCTTCTAAAACAAGCATCCCGGGCAAGAGAAGGTGTGGTGATAATTTTCTCATTGAGTGAAGCGCCTTCTATCTCTTTAAAGGCAGAGTAGTTATGGAGCGTAGCAAGTGATGTATTAAGGTTACTGATATCAGTTGAAATACTCTCTAGGCTACATGCATTCTGGTTACCTGCTAAAATATGGTAGTCGGAAGGCAATGTCGCTTGAGAAAACTGAATGTAGTTTCCATCCGCACCTATGACAGGACAGGAAGACTGTCGGTAGCTTGAGTAAAGAGAGGCATTACAGCTGGCAACTTGGCTGATGTAATCGGTTCTTTTTTGCGAATCAGGAGCTTTATGTTGCTCAAAAGGGTTGCTCATTTGTACTTGAGTGGCCCCTGTTGGAAGAGCTTTTCCTGGTCTACAGATTCCGGCGCCAAATGATGAAAGCCCCGGTTGATTAACACTTAAGTTATTGGCGATGGAAGTTCTACTTCCAGCAGGAATACTTGCACTTTCACCGAGATAATTTAAAGGGCGACCCAGGACATTAGCGTCTTGTCCATAAAGGTGATTTCGATTAACGATGAGTCCATCAAGATCTGTAGCATATCGAGAAACTTTGGCAGAAATATTCGTTGTTGATGAAAGAGGGGCACAGTAAAAGTTAGGTGCGCAAGTCATGACCTTGCGATCATTAAGGTCAGCAATTGAATTGGAGTTTGATAAGCAAACGGCTCCAGCGCCTCGATAAACACAACGTTTCGTATCAGATGAAGGGAATCTTTTCTGAGTAAGGATTTGGTCTAAAGTTACGACAGTTGAACCTAGTGTTTCTCGAGAGGTGTTTGAATCAAACACTGGCCACGCCGTTTTAACTTGAGAAACATCAGCACAAGCATATTCCCAACCGAGACGAGTAATACAATCTGTATCAGTCTCACACATGTGGTTCGCCTGACAGTTTCCGGCCTGGTTTTGTAATGAGTGTGACAGATGATATTGAGGGTCGTAATCAACTTGAGCGGCCGTTGAGTGACCATCATAAAGAGTTATTTGAACATTATGAATAGTAGGAGTAGCAAGGTCTGCAAAAGGAGCATTTATGGCGAGATAAAGTTTTTTTCCCGTTGATTTTACAAGTCTTCCATTTCCTATGGCAAACCAGCTCACACCATCGAAAGAACCAATAAGAGCACCTTTATTGAAACCAAACCAATCTCTTTGATACCCATTACTATAAAGTACAGCTTGGGTTTGTAAGCGAGTTCTTCTCTGATTTGTTTCATTAATCCCAGATACTGCTGCATGAGTAAAAGGAAGCATGGTTGGTGGAACCCAGCAGGCACGTCCGAAGATGGTGTCTTCATAGTTACCACCTGTAATATTTCCATCGACTTGATCTCTTTGAGTTGAGAAGCCCACTGCCTGCAGTCCTACACCCCAGTTGCTTGAAGGGTAGGCCGTAAGTGACTCATGCCATCTGTCTTTTCCACAGGTCGGGCATGGAGTGTAGTAACCACTCGTTGTGCGAATGAGATACATTTGATCCAGTTCGACACTCACTTGTTTGGCCGGAAGTGCTTTATCGAGAGTTATACTCATAGGTCCAAGAATAGAATTCATACCAAAATCTTCTTGGGTATGAAGATTATTGTCCTCATCGATATAAGCAAAGTGATCTCCTTCTTGAGCTTTAGTGCTTAGATGAGGTGAGCTAAACTCAATACCATCAGTATTGTAGAAGCGATGAGGAGCAGAGCGAGAGCTTACTCCCACCTGTTGAGAAATAGGAATAGTTTCTTGTGTGAGAATACGACACTCAAAACTAGTTGCTTCACCCTGAGAGTTAGTCGTTTTGGCCTGATAGTAGTAAGCAGGACAAAAATTAATCATGTCGCTTAATTCACTATAAGAGCAACCGCAGTATCGATAGAGACGTTTGGCCACATTCTTAAAGTGCATGAACTGATCTTCTTCGGAATTCTGAGTAAGGCATTCAGGAGTACCCGAATAAGAAAGGTTAACCAAAAGCTCTTGATGAAAAGGTACTGTTTGGGATTGAGATTTAATATTCTCTAAGCAAACGAGATCTTTTTTAATCTGGGCCAAACCTTCTTCGTGTCCCGGGCCAGTTGTTCCGCCGGTTCCGCCACCACTACCGCCTGTGGTTGTACCAGGAGTAGGAGGAACAAAGTTGGGACAAATATAGTAGATATGAGGATATCTCATCCACGCTAAAGGATCGATGAGACGTTCTTCTTCTGCAGTTTGATACTGTTCAGGATAGAGAGTAAGGGCCGAAGGACGGACAGCGGCGTTGTCGACACATTGTTCTTCTAAACAACAGTCATAGCCTTGGGCCTGACAACTTGTAATAGAACAAGTTCCGTTACCTCCACCTGGGCCTCCTGTATTGGAATCCACGATGAGATTGAGTCCACTGAGTTTAAGTCTTTGCACTGGTACTTCATAAAGATCGGAATCAACTTTAAATAAACGAATTTTTGTAGAAGTAAGTCTAGAAGTACATGTAGGACAAAGAGCATCTGCAGAATAAACCACACTACTTGGAACTTCGGTATCGAGAGAGTATTCACCAAGTGAATTATAAGAGTATAGGTCTTGAGAGCAAACATTCTGAACTTCAGATGAGATAACATTAAAATCTACGCGAAAAACTTTAACCGTTCTTTTGGCCGAGAAATCGTAATATGAAATAGGGATAACCCGTGTGCGCATTTGTTTTTTATTACCAGCAAGGCTGTAATCACTGACTAAGCAATAAGTTTGGTTTTTAAAATTGTTTTCCTCTGAGAGGTAGGATTCTGTTTCATATCCAGTTAGATAAGCATTGTTGAGGTTTGAAGCGTAGATTGTAATCGTCTTAAAATTTCCTGCAAGATAGTTCCATTGAGTTTCACTTTGAGGAATGGTGGGATCCGTTGGTGTGGTGGTATCTCCAGCTTGGGATGAAACTTTACCTCTAGAAACTTGCGCTTCCGGTAAACAACCTCCGAGAATAAGTAGAAAGCAGAGAATAAAAAATCTCACATCCATGTACGTGAACTCCCCAATGAAAGCGTGCCAGTTTAACTGGCAAAATCTCTTCTTATTTTATCACTTATTTAGGAGAGAGGAGTGCTAATTGTAGGAGGGGGAAAATTCATACCCCTTAGCGAACACAAGACCGAGTATATGACTCAGAAAATGGGCACTAGCGACTGAAGTAAGAGTAAGCACTGCTAGAACGTGGAAGGGCAGCGTAACTGGAAATAGAACCACTTCCAAAGGTTGTAAAGGGTTGTAATCCTTGAGTAGGCATATAAAAACCATAGGCACCGTAATAGCGAGCATTGAAGAGAATGCTATCAGCTGTTCCCATGGCGCCGGTCATTCCGTATGGCCCATAGTTATAGGCATAGGGATTAATTGAGTTGCCCCAATAACTATTAGAATTATTTTGTGAAATCCATGAATCGGCCGCTGTATTAGCAATGAGAGAGAGCCCCTTTAGCCAGGCTTCACGATTAGGATTAGAGCCCTTAGGGGCCTTGACAGTTGCTTGATAAGTATCTGGGTCAACTTTGGGTTTATCATCTTTTGGGAGTTCATCACTCACAACATCCGTAAAAAAGGCACAAAGTCTTCTTTGGTCAGTGAGTTTTTTGACTTCTTCATTTTCACAAAGGGCCTTTACTTTTTCATCATCTGAAGGAATTTTTTCAGGATCAATAAGTAAACTAATGTTCATTAAACTCGAAGAAAGTTTAAACATTTCAGGTGCCATGGAGGCAAGAGTATCATTACACTCTTCAACGATAGATTTAGTGGCGTCAATATTTTCACTACAGTTTTGATTGAACTTAGTGAGGGCGAAATTCCTAAAATCCATGTTTTGTTCTTGTTCGCTTCCGATTTTTTCTTTGATGATTCTTAGGGAAGCAAGTTCATCTGAGATCTTAGCAAGATCAAGAGGAATATTGATGGCGCATTCTTGAAGGTTTTCATCGCACTTGCTACTTAATTCATCTAGCTTTTTTATGTAGTCGTGAGAGCGAGAAAAAGAATTTAAAGCCTCTGTTAATTGTGCTGTTTGATCATTAGAAGCTGTTTGTTTTGCTCGAACGAGACCAGAGGCCAAGGCATTCATACAAGTCGTATCAAGTTCGGTGAGAACTTGAACAGCTGAACATGAAGCTTTTTCCCCATCATTGAGTAAATCTTTATTAAGGGAAGCGACGACACTCATCTTAGTATTAATTTCAACTTCCTGACGCTTCTTCAAACTATCAATATGATGTTTTATCTTTGATTGGACCAGATTATTACCTTCTGGAGCTGGTAATTTTCTGGCAAAACTAAATTGTGGACTTGAACGGAATCGATCAAGCACACGAATACTTTCTAATTCTGGAGGAGTCAGAGTTTGTCCATTTAAAAGTTTGGTATAAGACTCTCTAATAGCATCACTCATACTAATGAATGAATATTTGGAACCATCTTCTTTTTCGATAGAAAGAGCATTTCTCCACTGTTCGGCTTCTTCAGTAGAAAGGCTACCTGTTCTTAACAGCTCTCTTAGTTCAGCATGGGTTTGATCATTAGGTGCAAAGTCACTTGAACAAACTCTTAAGTCTTTTGAGTTGGTGACTTGCTGGCAAAAAGTAGCAGTGAGGCTTCTTAATTGTTCTGCTGTTGCCCATTGCTCAGGATGTTCAGCTGCTAAGAGTTGAAGAAAGTTTAAATCCTTATCAGGGATCTGACTATCAAGCATCACCTCAATTGTTTGAGCAGTGTTAAGTGCTTGTGCAAAATCTTTTGCAGCTTCTTGAATTTTTTCTTGGTTTTTCTCTGTGCTAACTTCTTCTTGATTGGTTGATATCTGGTTTTTTAGTTTTTCAAATCCTAAGAGAAGTGCCTCTTGGTTTTCTAATTCAGCAATTTTGGTTTCAATTTGATAAAGAGGGGAGCACTTATTTTCATTAAAAAATGTTGTGGTTTCAGAAGTAATTTCTTTGGGCAGTAGAGTAGAGATATCAAGTTCACTACAGGCCTTAGCACTACTATTTTGCAGATCTTTTTCAGCGCTACTCAGAATGCGTGCGAGATCCTGACATCCTGGAGCGGTAGTCGCAAAAACTTGTGTTTGTAGAAAAATGATTAATAACCCAATCATACTTCTACCTTATCGGCAGATTGGCGGAATTAATGAGAATTATTTTGCTCAGGTACTAGAGTTATCCGTGACCTGAACTCATGAAAACTTCATCGTAATTGATGAATTTTTGAGCATCATCGAGCCCAAGGAAATAATCCTCAGATAGTTTCATGACTTCTTCAATGTTTTGGGAGCCAAAGATCTGGCTCCTAAAGGCAGCGGCCCGGGGGAAACCGGCAGCAAACCATACAATAAGCTTTCTGATTTGAACGAGAACCGCTCGTTCGTCTTCAAATGTTTCGGTGGTGTACTGATAAAGTTTTTGAATGACTTCCCAATAATCGCTTCCTAAAAAGATAGATTTTTTCTGGTTGGCATATTCTGGATCAAGTGATTCTAAGAATATAAAAGGATTACGAAGAGCACCACGGGCGATCATCAAAGCATCACATTGGGTTTTTTGTAATCTCTGGCTAACCCCGTAAGGATGATGAAGATCGCCATTACCAATAAGTGGAAGTTTTTTTACTTCGTTTAAAGACTCTATATATTCCCAATTAGCAGTTCCGGTGTATTGCTGGGTTCTCGTTCTCCCATGAATGGCAACCCACTCAATTCCACAATCACTGGCAATACTCATCACTTCTTTGGCATTAAGTGTATTGCTGTCCCAGCCTGTTCGGATTTTGATACTTAAAGGAACTTTCATATTGGAGCGCATTTTTGAAAAGAGAGGAGCGAGCTTCTCGAGCTCCTTCATGAGAGCTGAGCCCCCACCTTTTGAGACAACTTTATTAACAGGGCAGCCCATATTGATATCTAAGAATTTAGGCCCAAAGCTTTCAGCAACTTCCGCTGCTCGCGACATAGAGTCCGCATCTTCACCAAACAGTTGTATCCCCACATTTTTTTCGAGAGGATGAATTTTTAACATATCCAGCGTGCGCTTATTACCGTAGTTAATTCCGTGACAAGAAATAAGCTCACTGACAGTTCCACCTGCTCCCAGGTCTTCCATTAAAAGACGAAAAGGAATATTACAAATTCCGGCCATGGGGGCCAAGAGCAACTTGGAAGAAAATTGTACATTTCCCAAGCTGATAGGTGTGGCCTGGGCCTTAAAGTGATTTAACTTCTCGGTTAATGCGGGACTAAAAGTTGTGGTCATGAGGAACTTTTTAAAGGAAGTCCTAAGAGTTGTAAATGACTAAAGAAATATTACAAAAGACTTACTTAATTAAATCATTAACATGGGTCTCGATCTCTTTGTCGGAAAATTTAATGTTTAATTTCTGTTGCAGAAAAGACCTGCCCTGACTGATTTGCTGACAAGATCTCATTGTTAAACTTTGAAAGTCTTCTTTTTGAGAATAAGCGGATATTCCGAGGGCTTCTTCATCAAAGTATTGATAAGAGTATTGCTGACTGCTATCGGAGCAATCTTTGGGATTAAAACGGCGATAACTTTTAAAAGTTTTGGCCACTTCTTTTCTTAGGGACGCCCGATGAGTATTTCTTGTGCGATCAGTGATGCTTTTTAATTTCTCTGGACTAAAAGATAAGGGAGCATTGTTGCGAAATAAAGGTCCTAAGAATTCCTTGTAGGGATGATTACGAAGTTCATCTGTCATAAGATCTTTTATCTTGTAGTCGCTAGCAGCCTTTTCATAACAACTTTGGAATTCATTTTGTGAAAGATTAATACTTCCTTGAGCTAACTTTCGAACGGCCAGTGAATTACAAGTCTTGGCCATTTCTGCTAGTTCATTTTGACTTGGATGCCACTGGGAAGCCTTTTCTTGGGCCTTTTTTCGAACATCATCACTTAGTCTTTTCGGATTCTGACAAGCTTCTTGACTGGTGTATTCCACATTATCGAAAACCACCGTTTTAATAAGCTCATATTTTTCAGGGCTAATAGATTTCAAGAGTTGAGGATTATAACGATAGGCCACCACAGCTTCAGCAAAATCTTCATGGTGATTGGCCTCTCCATACATTGATACTGCCCGACGGTTAGGAGAAGTATTCTTTGAAGAAGTCTTTCCACCCTCGACTTTAGTTTTTTCTTCCCAATCTCCAAGGCTCAACCATTGGGGATCTTCTGCAATCTTAGATTCTAAGGCTAGGACGTGGGCAATTTCATGAGTCACTGTTGTTCGTCGTTGCCATATAGATTGTTCATTAAATGGATCAAAGAATTCCATCACCGCATTGGCAATTACATTCTCTCCACCGTTTCTCATATAACCACGTTTAAAGCGAATCATTTGTTTGTTTTCTTGGGAAGGAAGAATGCCTTCAGGAAAATCATTAAGAGCTAAAAGGAGTGTATCGAGTTCATTTTTTCTCCACGGGTCAGCATTAACATAGGAGAGGTGAGAGCCATTCATGCCAAATTTTCGATGCATAAAAAGAAGTTGAGTGGCCGTACTTTTACCAAAAATTTCTTCCATAGCACATTGAACTTTTTTACATGAAGAAGAAAATGTTTTCTGTCTGTTAGGATCAGGTCGACGAGTGTAGGTTAGTGCGGTGGTTAGGTGTCTAAAGGCATTGATATTTTCTTCAGATTCACCTTCAAATGAAATTCCATGAACGGTACTATCAATAATCTTCCCATCATTTTCTTTCATCCATTGCTTCATTTCTTCTTCAGTGAAGTTCTTTGTTCTTAGACAATGGGCCCGCTTCACATCTCGGTCAGAAGCTGCATGCCAATGGAGCTTTTTTTGAAGTTCAAGTAATTCTTCTAAAGAACCTGGAAGGGGTTCCATACAGGCTTCATGGGCCGAAACATTAAAAGTTAAAAAGAGAAGAGAGAAAATTAAATACTTCATGGAAGTTTTTCTCCTTCAGGCCAAAGGAGGATGGAACGGAGAGTTCTTTTCTCATCGTTGAAGAATTCAAGTCTCATAGATTTTTTAGGTAAATCAAGAGTCGTAAATTGTCCTTTCCCGTGAGATGAGTCTTCTGCTATTTTTTTATTTAAGGCTTCTTGTTCTTTTTGAGTTAGAGAGTCATAGGCCTTATCAAAGAGATCATTTTGTTTTTTTTGAATTTCTGTCGGTATCCTTACATAGAGATAGCTAACTTTTTTATCTTTAATTCCGAGTGTGACATCATTTTTTTTCCCAAAATAATCGAGATAGAGCGCATCAGCTTCCTTACTATTAATTTTTTTCTCAAAAGTTTTTTCAACTTTCACTAAGTCGCGATCTTTTAAAGTTTTCACTAATTCAGAGGGAAGGATGTTCTCAACATCTTTTCGCTCCAATTGCGCCATTGCTAGGGAAGAAAATAAAAGGAAATGAATAGATAGAATGAAGCCTTTCATAGAGACTCTATCGGGATAGGAATAATTAAACTTGAGTAAAACTATTGGTTATGTGTCTTGCGACTTGTAAACATCGATAAATACTTACTAGAATAGCGCCTATGAAATATATTGTATTTGATTGTGACGGAACACTGATTGACCCTCTTTTATCGAATCGTCCTCTGTATCCAGGGATACTTGATTTACTTAAAGACCTGAAAGATAGGGGACATCTTCTCTATGTTTGGACCGCGCGAGATCGTGTATCGACGCTTCGCATTCTCGCGGAAAACAATGTTCTCTCATATTTTGAAGAAATCTCCACTATCGATGATGATTCACCCAAACCCAATCCCGCAGGTCTTAAGCGAATGCTAGGAGATGTGGATAAGCGCTCAATCTGTGTCATTGGTGATTCTACATCTGATATCATTGGGGCCAGAAGTTTTGGAGTCATGAGTATCGGAGCTTTGTGGAATAACATCACTAGTAGTGAAGAGTTAGAGGAATATTCTGCTGATTTCCTAGTGAAGGATCCAAAAGTTTGTAGTAAGGTCATTAGCGACAATCTCAAAGGAGATCAAGATGTTTGATAATTTAAGTGATAAGTTATCTGATGCGTTTCGTTCAATCAGAGGAACAAACAAAATCAGTGAAGATAATATTGAAGAAACTCTAAAAAGTGTAAAAACTGCACTTCTCGAAGCTGACGTTAACTTTAAAGTTGTTAAAGAATTCGTTGAGAAAGTTAAAGAAGAGGCCCTTGGTGAAAAAGTTGTTAAAGGGGTAAATCCTGGCCAGCAGTTTGTTAAGATCATGCATGATGAGCTCGCTCGTCTTATGGGTGGTGAGAACGAGAAGCTCAATATTAATCGCCCTGGTGTTAATCCCATTCTTATCGTAGGTCTAAACGGTGCAGGTAAAACCACTTTTGCTGGTAAACTCGCACTCTTCCTTCGTAATAAAAATAAAAAAGATGTGTATCTCATTCCTGCGGATAACTTTCGCCCTGCCGCTAAAGATCAGCTCATCACTCATGCTAAAAACCTAGGTGTTGATTACTTTGATAGTGACCTTACCCAGTCTTCAGCTGAGATTGTTAAAAACGGTATGGCCGAGGCCAAACGCCTTGGTAAAGAAGTGGCACTTATCGATACAGCTGGACGCTTACAAGTTGATGAAGAACTTATGGGGCAACTCGTAGATATTCGCAAATCCCTTGATAATCCAGAAGTGCTCATCGTTGCCGACGCCATGACTGGGCAAGAAGCAGTGAACGTAGCAAAAGTCTTCCATG
>CAYWMU010000079.1:0-11148 GCA_964459395.1 uncultured Bacteriovorax sp. | reverse complement strand
CCTGACGGCTTTTTCCAGTTAAATCACATTGACGTGCCATAGTAATAATCCCTTGCTTGTTTTTTTAATTCTAAAAATTTCTCAAAACTCTAAGCTTTTTAGAGAATCTTGGCAAGCCTAAATCCATAGAATCTTGTGGACTTAACCTCTTGATGAATAGATACTGTCATTCGAATTTCTTAACTCATAAAAGGTGGTCTTCGATGTCACTTAAACCCTTGAATATTCAAACAAAACTTTTCAAAGCTCCAATGGCCAAGCCTTTGTACTCGGTGACTATTAAGGATAGTCAGGGCAATGAAATTTCTTTAGCAGACCCAAGAGCGACCCGTTCACTCCTGGCCCTTATGGATCAGGCAGCTGTTAACGGTGGGGCCGCTTGCCACTGGGGAGGCCCAAGTGCCATGACTGAAGCCTGGACGGCCCTTCATGGGATCATGTTCAAAAAAGAGGATTGGTTCAATCATTTTAACTTTGTAAATGATATTGGGCATGCTGAAAACGGTATCTACGCCCTTCGTGCGGTACTAGGTTTTGGTGATCTCTCTCTTGAAACTCTTAAAGGCTTTAGATCTATTAATTCAAAACTAACAGGTCACGGAGAATCTCATCTCTATCCAGAGGGAGTTCTTCTTTCAAACGGTCCATTGGCCTCAGCTTTTCCTCAGGCCCAAGGGCTCGCGGTTGCTGATAGAATCACTGGAAATAATCGGGTAACGGTTTGTTCATTAAGTGATGGAGCAGGGATGGAAGGTGAGGCGAAAGAAGCTCTCAGTGCTATTCCAGGGCTTGCAGGTGCAGGTAAACTGAATCCTTTCGTTCTTCTCCTTTCTGATAACAATACAAAGCTCTCTGGCCGCATTGATAAAGATGCTTATTCTATGGTCCCAAGTTTTAAGGCCATTAAAACTCTTGGTTGGAAAGTAGTTGAAGTCGAGAATGCTCACGACCTTGAAGCTGTTTACCAAACAATTGAGAAGGCCATTGAAGATGCTTCTAGTAACCCTAAGAAGCCAGTTTGTGTCTGGCTTAAAACTGTTAAAGGTTACGGTATCAAAGCTACGGCCGATTCCACTACCGGTGGACATGGTTTCCCTCTTAAAGCTTATGATGAAGGCATTCATGCTTTCCTTCAAGAGCTCTATGGGGATGATAAAGTTCCTGCAGAGTTCACGGCATGGGGGAAAGAACTCACGGTTAAGCCTGAGAAGAAGAGTAGTTCAACTCCAAGTGAGAAAATCCAAGTTGGAATTTCAAAAGGGATGATTCGTGCTGCTAAAGCTGGTTATCCGGTATTTTCTATTTCAAGTGACCTCCAAGGTTCTACGGGAACAAAAGGTTTTCAATCTGAATTTAAAGATCATTTCCTTGATGTTGGGGTTGCTGAATCCAATATGGTTTCAACTGCTATTGGTATGAGTAAGCTTGGCTATATTCCAGTGGTTGATACCTTTGCGGCCTTTGGAGTGACCAAAGGAAATCTTCCGCTCATTATGAGTTCTCTTTCGCAAGCTCCTGTGATTGCCGTTTTCTCTCATACTGGCTTTCAAGATGCTGCCGATGGAGCAAGTCATCAGTCACTAACTTACTTAAGTGCTCTTGCAAGCATTCCTCACTTAAATATCGTGAACCTTTCTACATCTCGTGAAGCTGATGAGTATATGTATCAGGCCATTGAAAAAATTGCTAAGGACCGCGAAGCTGGAAAAGATGGAGAGTCTTATATTTTCTTCCTCGGAAGAGAGAACTTTGTTCCAGAGAATAAAGAGGGACTGACCTATGAACTTCATAAGGCCCAAAGAATTATTGATGGGAAAGACGTTGCTCTTATCGCTACTGGTTCAGTGGTTCCTAAGGCCATTAAAGCTTCAGAGCTTTTAGCTCAAGAAGGAATTAGTGCCACAGTTATTTCTCATCCTTTCGTCAATAATACTGACATGGGTGAGATCGCCACTTGGATTCAAGAAGCTTCAAGTAAAGTGATCACTATTGAAGATCATCAGTTGATTGCCGGAATGGGAGCTCAACTTACTCATGAACTAAAACGTCGTGGACTTGAGTTTGATTACATTGCTCACGGAGTTAACAGAGAGTTTGGTCAATCTGCTTATACTGCTGATGAACTCTATGCTAAGCATAACCTCGATGAAATGGCGATTGTTCGTTCAGCGAGAGAACTTGTCTCGAGAAAAAGTTCAAAAAATCTTGATGTCCTTTTAGGAATGATTGAGGATAAATTTGGTATCAATAAAGATGAAGCTATTAAAAAAGTTGAAGAAATTATTCGTCTGATTGATGCTTCAGAATTCAAAGACAAGGCCACGAAAACTGCTGGTATGCTTTTTAACACCGCTCACTCTATTCTTGATCAAGTAAAATCAAAAATTCAAAAGTAAATGATGGGTCCTCCCTTTTAAGGGGAGGACTCTTTTATTCTCACTCTCATATTGTCACGCTTATAGGCGTTATTAATGCTTCATCATTCTATGGTATAATCACTTATTACTTTTACCAGGATGTGCGTATATGAAAGTTGATAATATTTTAAATCTCATTGGAAATACTCCTGTTCTAAGACTCTCAAAACTTTTTCCTGATCACGAGGTCTGGACCAAATTAGAAAAACAAAATCCCGCAGGTTCTATTAAAGATCGTATTGCTCTCTCCATGGTTGAAGCCGCGGAGAAGAGAGGGGATCTCAAACCAGGAATGACTATTGTTGAACCTACTTCAGGGAACACAGGTGTAGCACTTGCTATGGTGGCAGCAGTGAAAGGGTATAAGCTTATACTTGTGATGCCTGAATCCATGTCTGTTGAAAGAAGAACATTGATGAAGGCCTATGGCGCTGAATTTGAACTCACTCCTCGTGAGAATGGAATGAAAGGGGCTATTGAGAAGGCAAAAGAAATTCTCAGCAAAGGAAACGCTTGGATGCCTCTGCAGTTTGATAATTTAGATAATCTTCGCATTCATCAAGAGGCCACGGCCCAGGAAGTGTTAAAAGATTTTCCTCAAGGGGTTGAAGTCATCATTAGTGGTGTCGGAACTGGAGGGCACTTACGAGGAGTAGGTGAGGTCTTAAAAGAAAAGTTCAAGACAAAAGTGGTTGCAGTAGAACCAGAAGCTTCTGCTGTTTTATCAGGTTGCCCATCTGGGCTTCATCCCATTCAAGGAATTGGAACAGGTTTCATTCCTGGGTTAGTGAAGACAGAACTTTTTGATTCAATTATTCAGATTTCTAAAGAAGAAGCTTTTGAGATGACAAAAAAAGCGGCTTTAGAAGAGGGACTCCTTATTGGTATTTCATCAGGTGCTTCACTGGCCGCAGTAAAAAAATACTTACAACAAAATCCTCAAACAAAATCAATTCTGACTTTTAGTTACGATACAGGGGAGAGGTATCTTTCAATTGAAGGATTGTTTTAACTGCACCAACCGGCGATAACGATTCTTCGTCCTTTAGTGACTTGATGAATCTTGTGTTCGTATCCATGAACCCCGGTAAGAAACACAATCATGGTACCCAAAGGAGGAGTTGGAATTTTCACAAATTCCTCTTCTCCTTTTTTTCTTATTCCTAAAAAACCACCTTCGAGATTTTCATGATTTAGCGTGAGGGATAAACTAAAGGCGAGGACTCGCGATCCATCGTCATGCCAGATCCCATCTTCCTCCCACGGGTTGGCACTATCCCTAATACTGATCATAAATTCGATGCTTTCAAAATAAATATAGTTTAGAAGGAGGGAGTGAATTTCTCCTCCCGGAGAAGTAAGTCTCTGAAATTCTAGGTCTAAATTATTCCAATCGTCTTTTTTGATGCATTCAATGACGCGTTGAGATATGTTAAGATTTTCTAAATAGAAGCCTTGAGATTTTCTTAAGGTTAGTGGTATCATAATAAATAAGCACCGTGGTTATGAGAAATGGACTAACTCAAAAAGTTTTAAGTCGAGTCCGAACATTTCCACTAAAATAAAGGATGTTTTATGGCAGAACAACAATATTCACTTGGTACTTTAATGAAGGCCGCCCGTAAATTTAAAAAGCTTAATCAAGCTGAAGTAGCTCAAGCTATCGGATGCTCTCAGTCGGCCCTTTCTAAAATGGAGCATGATCTTTTAGTTCCATCTGCTCCTCAATGGTTCTTATTTGCTCGCTTCACGGCGATTCCACCAGAGGCCCTAGAAGAAGGAATCATTGATCGTAATTTACCACTTCAGTTTTCGAATATCGATTTTCACGGTTTTAAAATCCCTCGTCGTTATAAACAAAATCGAGTTACAAAGCTTCGCGTGATTTACCCTTTCGTAAAATACTTAGAATCAACCAATAATGATTTGTATAAGAAGTATCTCAATACCGTTGAGATTGATGCTGAGTTCTTTGTTGATTTTGATAATCTCATTAACTTTCAACTCTACACTGATACTCTAGCTTTCTTCATTGAAAACAATCTTGATTCCCCAGAAGTAATTAGAGAAATAACCTACAAAGGCCAGGATCGCCGTTTCTATAATCATATTGGAATTAGCGAAACTGATTCAGTAAGAGATGTTTTCAAAGCTTTTGTTGAGAAGATGAATTACTTTCATGCCGATTATCGTTTAAGTCTTGAGGAACTGGGTTCAACTTTACGTATGACTTACCGTCCTGAGTTCCATCTTCATAAAGTAAAAATTTCGGAAGAAGTTCAAAACTTTCTAAATTCCTACAGACAATATTCTTTTGAAAGATTAGTTCACTTGGTAACAGGTAAAACTATTGAGATTCAAGTATCTCGCGATCAGACTGATAGTTTAACTGTTAGTTACGAAATCCCTGCGGCTTAAGTTTTAATTAACTGCCTCACTTTAAGGTGAGGCAGTTAGAAATTTTATTCGTGAGCGAGTTCTCTTCTTTTCGGCCTAAAGTAAGAACGTGGTGATACTTCGTGAAAGTCTGAAATCTTGGCCATATAAATACAAGCATACTTCTCAATTTGTCCTGCAAGTCTTGAAGGCTCAATTCCCGCTCTCATCACTTCTCCCCAATAAGGGTTAAAGAAAGTGGTGTGAGATCTAATAAGTGTTGCTACTGATCGATCGATGCTTTCAATTTTTTCAAAGAGAGGTTGAAGCTTTGTTTTATCCGTCTTTTTGTCATTCTCAATCGCCTCATCAAAGACCTTATCAATCTCTTTTTCAACGATTAGTTTTGCATCCATCAACGTCACAATTTCTTCGTTGATATCTTTAACTTGCTCAAGGCCTTTAGTCTCATGGATGAGCTCTTCAATAACAAGTGCTGTTCTCCAGTTACAAGTCTTTTTAATCGTGAGTACATCGCCGTAGATGTGATCCCCAAGATAAAGAATCTGCTCTCCAGAGAGTTCTGCACATTTTTGAATACTCTCAGCAGAACCGCCTTGATAGATACCATCCTCAATAGGGCCGTGATGGTTACTCATGAGACCTGTTTTAGGATCAACTTTTAACAGCGGCATAGAATCAGTAAAGAAGCGTGGCTTTGCTGCCAGAGTAATTACAATATGAAAAAGTTCTGACCAATGCTTATGTTGTTTCAAGTAAGGAGTGATGGCAAAGTCGAGAAGAAGTTTTGTATAAGAGTAATCAGAGTTAGTGATAACCCAAAGTTTCTTCCCATGCTTTTTAAATCTTTCTAGTGCCGTTACAGTTTCTTCATCAGGATTGATGTATTTTTTTAAGTCTTTTTTGACTTGATCTTTGAGAGTTCCATCACGGTGAGAGATATCAAGACTATAAAGAAGATCTTCTTCAATTGTTTTATAATCAGGGAAATTTAATTCCGGATGAGAGTCCTTGAGGTCAACAATCTGCATATAGAGCACACAGTAGGAAACCGAGAAAGTTGTATCAACAATCGCGTAGCGAGAAGAATCATTAAGGTCGATAGTTAGACCCTGATAAATTTTTTGCTGTTCCTTATAGTCCATTTCTTTTAGGCCATGATAAGCATGCTTAACTTTTGAGTAAGTTGAAAGCTTGAGAATATTTCCCAATGGCTTATCAATCACCAGTCCGCGAATAGCGAGATCGAACTGAAACTTAAGAGTCTTAATAATCTCTGGATACTTTTTCTCAGTAATCAGCTTGTTGATAATTGCATGATAGGTCATTTCTTCAAAAGCTTCTGAATGATAACGAACTAGCGTGTAGTCCATATCAAAGCCAATGGCAGAAATCTGTTTCATATTTAGTGTTCTATTAACGTAAATTCCCATATTTATCCTTTATATAGAGTACTTAATTTTCTAACTTTCAGGAGACTCCGTCAAACTATGTAAAGTTTACGCAATGCGCTTTCTGGGCCCCTTTTTTGGGTAAAATACCATTTCACAACAAAAGGTTACCCATGAAGAAATTTGCTTATCTCCCTCTTTTTTTGTGTCTTTCAGCTACTGCTGCCGTAGAAAACCCTGTTATCTATGGAGAAGATGATCGCATTGATTTAAGAGACGCGAGTGAAATGCAAAAAAATCTCGCTCGTGGAACGGCCGTGATGGTCCCAAAAGAAAAGATCAAAAAACGTCTTTTCTCAAGGTCAGCGAGTTTTTCTGGAGTTTCCTCATTTAATGATCAGGTCCTTGATTATGAGGGGATTCCTCTTTGTAAAGAAGAGCGCTTTCGTGAAGAAGTATCAGCAGGTGTTTGTTCAGGATTTCTCATAGCTCCAGATATTATGGTGACCGCTGGCCACTGTATTATGACGGAACGCCAGTGTAAAGGCCATGACTGGGTTTTTGACTTCGCTCTTGATGATAAAGGCAAATATAGCATTGAAAAAAAGAATATCTATTCTTGTGAAAAGCTTATTGCTTGGAAGAATGATTTCATCACAGGCCTTGATTACGCCATCATTAAACTCGATAAAAGAGTTAAAGATAGAAAGCCGCTTGATATCCGTCGCGCGGGAAAAATTGATGATAATGCAGAAGTGATGGTCATCGGTAATCCTTACGGTCTTAATACCAAAGTTGCGGCCGGTGCAAGGGTTGTTGATAACGAAGATGAGACATATTTTGTTTCAGACTTAGATACTCTTCAAGGTAATTCAGGGTCGGCCATTTTTAACGCCAAGACAGGTGTGGTAGAAGGAATTCTTGTTCGTGGTGAAGAAGACTTTGACTACGATTACGAAAATGAGTGTTTCAAAAGTAAGCGTTGTGAAAACGCTAGCGAGTGTCGCGGTGAAGACGTTATTCGCATCACTGAACTTCCAGAAATTCGCTCAGGTGGAAAACTCCATATGATTGCCGAAGAGGGAAGTGCTAACGAAGTTACTTCTGAACTTAAATCAACTCGATGGATTGACGCCACCAACGAGCAAGGTGCAAGTCCACTAATGACTGCTGCCAAAAATAACAATCTAGAAGTAATGGATCTCCTGCTCACTCTTGGGGCCGATGTAAACCATCAAGACGTGAGTGGAAATACGGCCCTTCATATTCTGGCCCGAATGGGACAACGGAACTCTGAAGCTTTTCAAAAATTGCTTCAAAATGGTGCGAAATTAAGCATTAAAAACGTAAGAGGGCAAACGGCCAAGACCATCTTAAAAAGCGTAAATAGCAGCAATAACCATCGCTAAAACAATAAATAATTTCTGCATACCTCTCTCCCTTTATCAATAAAGCATAATTGGAGAGAGCGTTTTCTAAAATCAGGTAAAATACTCCATTAATCCCTTAAGTTTTTGTTGCCGAAGCGGCAAAGTTCTATTAGATTTTTTCTATCTACAAAGTTTGGGGGTATAGCTCAGCTGGGAGAGCGCTTGCATGGCATGCAAGAGGTCTGCGGTTCGATCCCGCATATCTCCACCAAAATATTAAAGGCCAGTTTTAAACTGGCCTTTTTTATTCCAAATATTTTTAGAATCTAGCTAACAATTGAAGATAGGACCAATTGGTATCGGTTGTTTTACTAGAATTTTGATCTTTGATGTATTTTCCTGGCATCACTATGGAGTAACCGTAGCTGAGCTGAAGAGTCTTGGTAAAATCATAAGCAATAACAAGATCCAGTTCATGGGCAACATCCTGCTTTGAACCAGCATCACCTAATGAAGCACCACCAAAGTTAAAGGCCCCACGTTTAGAATCATGTCTTTGAAAGATATGGTAATCAGCAATGAAAGTAACCTTTTCAATTGGACTAGTTGAAAGGTGGCCCACATAACCTTTTAAGTTACGGCGAGAGAATTGATCTGCAAATCCAAGCCATTTATGAGCTGTTGGAAACAATTGATCATAATCACGAGAAGAATCAAAGTATTCAAAGGCCACTCGAGTTTTATAGAAAGGAAGATTCCAACCTAGCTCAATATCATACTGGTACTCACTCTTTCTCATAGAGCTCTCTCCGGCCAAACGAACCTGTTCTAAAGTTGCTTCTACACGATAGTCAAAGGCCGTTTTACCCATCTTTGATTTTAAACGCACACCAAAGGCATTGGTATCTCTGAAGCTCCCCGCTTTTTGATTATCTTTTCTGAGAAAATACAGATCTGCATTCTCCATGTATTGATTTAAACTGCCTGCCAAATACACCCCATGCAAATTTGCATCTTGTCCTCGAAGATCATTGGCCGCTGAATTGTTTTCTTGAAGTTTCATGCTAAAAGCATCTAACGTAAGAGCATCGTTAATCTGATATTTTGCTCTCACCCCATCAAAGCTACGCCCAATACGGTGCCAAGGTACCGAACCTAGAACCAAGTGGTCTCCATAATTAAGCTCCTGACGTCCAAGATAGACATAAAAGCGCTCATCTTTTGTTGGCCTAATTGCAAAATAAGCTTCATGCATATCCAGTCTAGGATCAGAGAGACTTCCAGAAGTAGATGTGCGCGTGTTGTTTACCCCTGTAGCTGCAAAGTCATCTTGTCCTGAAATTTTAGAAAATTGGGGAGCAAAAAAGATATGCCCGTAGTTTTCTGCAAGATCGGCCTTGAGCTGAACATTAATTCTTGTCTGTGTAAAATCTGTCTTATCCTTAACACTGGAATCATAGTCTGCATCTTTTTTGTTTTCATAGCGGAAAAAGCCCCAGCCACTAACCTTAACATTTTTAAGAGGAGTTTCGGCTGCAAGTGCGGACGACGTAAGGAACAAGAACAATAAAGGGAACCTCATTTTCATACTAACCTCGGTTATGTTTTATTAATCCTATTTAGGATAATGAACAAAAACCAAGGTTATCAACTATATTATGCTATAAAGAATAATTGATGAGGTTGATTAATGGAGTATTTTACCCCATTTAGAAAAACACTCTCTCCAATTATCCTTTTTTTGATAAAGGGAGAGAGGTATGCAAAATCTATTTATTGTTTTAGCGATGGTTATTGCTGCTATTTACGCTTTTTAAGATGGCCTTAGCCGTTTGCCCACGCACATTCTTAATGTTCATTTTAGCGCCATTATCAAGGAGTTTTTGGAAAGCTTCAGAACTCTCCTTCCCTAAATTGGCCAGAACATGAAGGGCCGTGTTTCCGTTAATATCCTGATGATTCACATCAGCTCCAAGAGTAATCAGCATATCCATAACTTCTAAATTATCATTTTTAGCAGCTACCATTAATGGACTGGCACCGGCCTCATCAATGACATCAATCCAGGAAGTTCTTTCAAGAAGAGGATGAATCTCTTCGGCATTTCCTTTCTGGGCAATCATGTGAAGTTTTCCACCAGAGTTAATTTCTGGAAGCTCTGTAATACGGATCACATCTTCACCACGACACTCGTTGGCATCAGCACAACGTTTACTCTTGAAGCACTCCCTATCGTAGTCATATTCAAAGTCATCTTCACCACGAACAAGTATTCCCTCAACCACTCCTGTTTTAGCATTAAAAACAGCTGAACCAGAGTTCCCCTGAAGTGTATCCAAGTCCGTTACAAAGAAAGCTTCATCCTCATTATCAACGACCTTGGCCCCTGCTGCTACTTTAGTAGCTAGACCATAAGGGTTACCGATAACCATAACATCCGCATTATCTTCAATTTTACCCTTACGACGGATATCCAGAGGTTTTCTTCCAGAAACTCTCTTAGAGAGTTTAATAATGGCGTAATCAAGACCTGTGATGAAATCATTTTTCCAAGCAATAAGCTTTTCACATGAATAGATATTTTTTTTAGGAATTCTGTATTTGGCATTCTCGTCCGGTAAGAAGTCAAACACCCAATCATGGGCCTTACACTGCTCATCGGTCATAATACAATGACCGGCCGTAACCATAATATCGGCGCCAATTAAGAAACCAGAACACACGCCTCCAGTGATCTTGTCGCGAAAGCGCTCTTCTTTACAAAGAGGAATTCCTTCATAATCGGTGACTTGCTCATCAAAAGAGCGGGCACCCGATAATGAGGCCATACGAGAAAAAAGAGATTTTTTTATTCTTTCTTTAGGAACCATCACTGCAGTGGAGCGAGCAAGCTCTTGTTGCATTTCAGTAGCTTCACTTAGGTCCACTCGATCATCTTCACCATAGATAACAGGGTTTTCGACTGCAAAGGCCGATAAGCACAAAAAAAGTGGAAGATAAGAAAATGTTTTCATGAAAGCCCTTTTTGTTGTGAAACTTTATTTTAACTCAAAAAAGGCGGCAAACACTGCTCTGCGTAAAACTTACATAGTTTGACGGAGCCACTCGAAAGTTAGAAAATTTAAACTCTATATCTAAAGGATAAATATGGGAATTTACGTTAACAGAACTCTTAATATGAAGCAAATTGCGGCCATCGGTTTTGATATGGACTACACCCTCGTCCGCTATCATTCTGAAGCCTTCGAAGAGATGACTTATCATGCAATCATCAACAAGTTGATTACAGAGAAGAATTATCCCGACATCATTAAAACTTTAAAATTCCAATTTGATCTGGCAATCCGAGGGCTCGTTATTGATAAGCCTTATGGGAATATTCTTAAACTCTCCACCTATTCCAAAGTTAAGCATGCCTATCACGGGCTCAAAGAAATGGATTTTAAAGAGCAGCAAAAGATTTATCAGGGCCTTACTATTGATCTTAACGATTCATCCCGTTATGCCATCGTAGATACTACATTCTCTGTTTCTTATTGTGTCCTCTATATGCAAATAGTGGATCTTAAAGAT
>CAYWMU010000078.1:0-11176 GCA_964459395.1 uncultured Bacteriovorax sp. | reverse complement strand
AACGAGGTAACCGCCTCCAGATGTTAATAAGAAAGAAATGAAGAAAGTTATTATCCCCGCCACCTATCGATATGTTGGAGTGTTTCTCACTCTAAGCTGCAATTTAAGCTGTTCATACTGCATTAATCACCTGGTGGGACTTAAGCAGGGAAGAAAACTTCTAAATGGTGAGGAGTGGAGTAGGGCCTTATCGCGTCTTGAATTCAATGGACCTAAACTTCCTTTGAGTCTTCAAGGAGGGGAACCCACTATTCATAAAAATTTCTATGAAATAGTAAATGGTATCCCGGAAACGTTTGAACTTGATCTCCTCACTAATATTCAGTTTGATCCTAAAGTCTTTGCAGAAAAAATCAGTGTTTCAAAATTTAATCGTGATGCTCCCTATGCGGCCATTCGTGTGAGTTATCATCCAGAGACCATGGACTTTATGGAAACAAAAAATAAAGTCAAAGAACTCATGGAACTTGGATTTCGTGTGGGACTCTATACGGTTGCTCATCCAGATGCGCTTGAAGAGATTGAAAGAATTAAGTCTATTTGTTCTGCAGAAGGAATTGATTTTCGCACAAAAGAGTTTCTAGGAATTCATGAAGGTAAACGCTTCGGCCACTACCGCTGGAATGATGCTTGTTTTGTGAGTGAAAGAAAAAACTGTCTCTGTAAAACAACTGAACTTCTCATTGATCCTTTCGGAGATGTCTATCGCTGTCACCACGATCTCTACAATAAGATTAGTCCCGTGGGAAATCTCTTGGATGAGGATTTTGAAATTCAAGATATCTATCGGGAGTGTGCTTTCTTTGGAAACTGTAACCCGTGTGATGTGAAGGTGAAGAACAATTACCTACAAGAGTTCGGGCATACTTCTGTCGATATAAAGTTTGACCTCACTACTGAGGCCAAACTCTAAAATCAAAAAAAAATCTTAAAATTAGTTATCTAAATTTGTGTGAAGAAGAGAATCTAAGTTCTCACGAAGAAAATCGATGGAATATTCTAAGGCCTGCTCAGCATAGTTAAGCTCTTTATGAGTTTGAGCAAACTGCGAGTGATGAATAAGTTCACTCATCTTGATAAGCATCTCTGCACTACCTTCAAAAAGTTCAGCTTCTTCATCCGCCGAAACAATATGGGCCATCAGAGCATTAACCGTTTTAATAAGTCTTGCCTGAGTGGGAGTCAGTTGATTCGTATCAAATTTAATGATGAGGTCATTTTCTTTTTTATGGTGCAGGTGATGCATAAGGTTTTCCTTTTCCTTGTTCCGCAAGGGAGTCTTAAAATACCTATCGGGGGAATTTCACCAAAATTTAGCTATTTAAGCTGGACTAAAAATATTGGGATTAATTTTGATTTTTACCTTTACAAAGGAAACCTAGAGCGTTATAAATGCTTTAATTCATTAAGACACATCTTGACGCGGGATGGAGCAGTCTGGTAGCTCGTCGGGCTCATAACCCGAAGGTCGTAGGTTCAAATCCTGCTCCCGCAACCAAATAAAACAATCACTTACATTTATTGTTGAACAATTTCATAGCTTTCATCTTCAATGACTGATAAAAAATCGTCCTACTTTTTGAGGAGTTAGTATGAAAATTATATTTTTGTTAGCGATGATTTTTTCTGTTCTAAGCCTTACGGTTGTTTCAGGCCCTGTGAGTTCATATCTTTGTGATCCAAGTGATCCTTACTCTGATGATTGTCAGCATCTCTAATAAAAGGTCCCTAATGGGACCTTATTAATTTTTGTAAACATCACCTGCATTGTACTTCGTTTTAAGCTTCGTCATTTTCACAAAACTAATCTCTCCCAGCTTCAATTTGTCATAAGTCGATTGGCTCGAATAATTGAAGGGAAGAGCGTCCGCATTGTCGAAGGCGTAGATGACTTCGCTGATGTTTGTCATTGCTATTGCTGCGAGACACATTGGACAAGGGTGAGCGCTTGCATAAATTTTATATCCAGTAAGATCAAAATTTTTAGTTAGGGATGTCGCGTGTCTGATAGCTTCAAGTTCCGCATGGGAAGAGAGATCAAAGTTTTCAAGCATATTGTTGACTCCGCTAGTAACAACTTCATTGTCTTTGACAAGAACAGCACCAAAGGGCCTTGCATTTTTATTTTTATTAGCAATGGCAAGTTCGATTGCTTGTTCTAAAAACATAAGATCCTGATTCATGTGCCTTCTCCTTGAATAAATCTTTCTACTATGGAACTACAATGAGATTATGAAACTGATCACAACTTGTCCTCGAGATTTCTCAATGTTAAATTGATATTTTAAAACTCATTTTCTTTCTAAGGATGATATATGCGTCAACTTGAAAACTATGCCCTTGGCCATTGGACAAAAGGGAAGAGCGAAGGTCAAAAACTTTTCAATGCTGTTACAGGTGAGGCCCTATATACAGCAAGTTCTGAAGGTCTAAACTTTGCAGATATGATGGATTACGCTCGTAGTGTTGGTGGAAAAAGTCTTCGTAAGATGACCTTTCAAGAACGCGGAAGAATGCTCAAGGCCCTTGCTCTTCACTTGATGGAGAAGAAAGAGGAGTTTTATAAAATTAGTTACCTCACTGGTGCCACTCGAGTGGATTCATGGATTGATATTGAAGGTGGAATTGGAAATTTATTTTCATACGCTTCCCTTCGCCGTCAGTTCCCTGATCTTCCGTATTATGTAGATGGTGATATGGAGAGACTCTCAAAAGGCGGAAGCTTTATTGGTCACCATATCAGTGTTCCTAAGCACGGAGTGGCCATTCATATTAACGCATTTAACTTCCCGGTTTGGGGAATGCTTGAAAAAATTGCGGTGAATCTTTTCGCTGGTGTTCCGGCCATAGTAAAGCCTGCAACTATCACGAGTTTTTTAACGGAAGCTGTTGCTCGGGAAATCATTGCTTCGGGAATTCTTCCAGAGGGCTCTCTTCAACTTATCTGCGGTTCAGCTAACGGGATTCTTGATCATGTAATGAATCAAGATGTGGTGACCTTCACCGGTTCTGCTTCAACAGGGCAGATGCTTAAGTCTCATCCTCGTCTTATTTCAGAATCAGTGCCCTTCAATTTGGAAGCTGATTCCTTGAATGCAATGGTGCTAGGTCCAGATGTTAAACCGGATTCTCCTGAGTTTGATATTTTTATTAAGGAAGCTGCAAAAGAAATTACCATCAAGGCCGGTCAGAAATGTACGGCCGTGAGGCGTTTAATGGTTCCAGAAAATATGATTGAAGCAGCTGGGCAAGCGTTAGGTAAGAGACTTGCAACTACAACGATTGGAAGCCCACTTAGTAAAGAAGTACGCATGGGATCTCTCGCTGGTGAGACTCAAAGAAAAGAAGTTCGTGAGAAGGTTGAATTACTTTCTCGCAGTCAAAAAATCCTCTTTGGAAATATGGATGAATTTAATGTCCTTGACGCGGATCCGAAGGCAGGAGCATTCATGCCACCAATACTTTTCTTTAATGATTCTCCATTTGAGAAAACAGATTGTCATAACATTGAAGCTTTTGGTCCAGTTTCAACACTGATGCCTTATAAAACAATTGATGATGCGATCGCACTTACTCGCATGGGTCAAGGCTCTCTTGTGAGTTCCATTGTGACAGCTAATGATGAAGTGGCCACAGAGTTTGTGGTTGGTGCTGCACACATGCACGGACGAATTTTAGTACTGAATGCAGACTGTGCCAAAGAGAGTACTGGGCATGGTTCTCCAATGCCAATGCTTGTTCATGGTGGACCAGGAAGAGCTGGTGGAGGAGAAGAAATGGGTGGGAAAAGAGGAGTTATGCACTACCTTCAGCGCACAGCTATTCAAGGAAGCCCAACAACGATTACGAAGATTACTAATCAATACCAGTATGGTGGAAAACAAAATATTTTAGAAGTGCATCCCTTTAAAAAATACTTCGAAGAACTTCAAGTTGGAGACACACTCATTACAGAAAAGCACCATGTGACGATGGATGATATCGAAAACTTTGCTGACCTTTCAGGGGATAAGTTTTATGCCCATATGGATGAGAACTCATTAGAAGGAACTCCTTTTACAGGACGAGTGGCCCATGGCTACTTTATTCTTTCTCGTGCTGCGGGTCTTTTTGTTGATCCTCCTAAGGGGCCGGTGTTACTTAACTATGGTCTTGATGAATGTAGATTTATTAAGCCAGTTTATCCAGGAGCCACTATTGGGGTTCGATTTACTTGTAAAGAAAAAATTGATCAAGAGAAAAGGTCTCCTGAGGATATTGCTAAAGGAATCGTTAAGTGGTTAGTTGATGTCTATGATGAGACCGGAGACTCGGTAGCTATTGCAACAATTCTTACGATGGTGAAAAAGAAAAATCAAAATGATTAACAAAAAAGGGCCCAGTGATGGGCCCTTTTCTTATTAATGTAATTGATTTTTTTCTATAATCTCTTTTGCTATCTCTCCAGCAATATATCCCACGACATAAGGTACCTCTTCATGGATATCATCTTTCCCATGGAGAAAACCTAAGAGGTGTAACCACTCATGAACCATGTTTGAAACCATCTCATGAGTTTCAAGTTTTTTGTAAAATGTCCAATTGAGCCTGATCCATTTGCTGTTTGAAGGAGAAGTGGAACCAATAACTTTGCGGCACCACACTCCAATCATTTCATAACTCTTACAAATTTTACCCATGAGTTGAAATTCATTTCACCAGGAGTATCGGGTCTCATCTTCTCATTACCATTCATAATGATTTGGTAGATGTCTTCATTTGTTAAACGATTATCTGAATCATTCCAGAGATAATTCTTTTTATAAGAGCGACTGCCGTCTCTCACATAACCAATAACACGTTTTTTGAACTCAGAGCTATTCATCACTTCTTCTATTAAAGAGAGCGCCAGTTCAAATTTCTTTTTTTGAGGTCCTTCAGGGAAGCTGATTTCCTCAGGAATAAACTTAAGGTAATGGTCTTCAACTTGATCCGCTAGAATTTCAGAGTCATGTGAAAACTTGGGATTGGGTTTTACGTCCGAATGGGTTTCTGCATAGAGTGATTGAGATATTAAAAGCAGCAATGCTAGTATCGACTTAGTCATAAAGTTTCCTTTATGACTTCATCGGAATTGGTACTTCTCTTTAAACAGAAAAGTTTTGCTTAGGAATTTTTGTCCACATGAACTACTTTAGTCGGTTAATTTCCTAAAGTTCTATCTCATGTTTTTGATAGTACGAACATTGAGATTCTTAAAGAAGTCAGCAATTTTAGGAACAACTCTCTCCATTTCTTGGCGAGTTTCTTCACTATGAAAGTAAAGGGAGAAGAGCTCGGCGAATCGCTCTGGCTCATTGTCGGTACAGTATCTATTAACACATTTGGTATTCAAGTAACCTTCGACTTGTGGGTTTTGTCTCATTAATTTCTTCCACGTATTAGAAGATGAAATTCCATGATAGCTGTATGTTGAATCAAGACTATGAGCATGTTCATGAAGGAAAAGGTTGCTTGATCCGTGCCTGGTTTTGTTATTAAGATGATTTACTACAAGACGAGTAGGAGTACCGTAATAGGGGAATCCTCCGGCTCCTGGCACTTGCTTCCAAGCTCTTCCATCAAAAGTATTAGAGTGCTCTTGTAACCAAGATGGATCATCTATAACACTTTCTCCATGAATAAGATGAATTTTTCCGCCTTGTCTCATCATCTCTTGATGAAGTTCATTCGGAAATTTTCTAAATTCATTTAGAAAAGTTTGAATATCTTTCGGGTGAGCATTTTCAGTGGTAACGAATATATTTTCTTCTTCAAAGAAAGTAACAAAAGAATCAAGAGACTTCTGTCCTAGCGTATTAACACTAGCATTGGCAGCTAAAGTAAAAGTAAGGGCCAGTAGTGGTAATATAAATTTCTTTCTCATAAGAACTCCTGTCTTTTCTTGGATTTTACTACTTGTGGAATAAATATCAGGAGGAGTTGTAGCCTTTATATTCTTGTATAAAGTTTAGACACTTAGAAATGAGGGAGTTTGTGTGTCCTATGCTGACTCTTCTGTTGCTTGCATCTCTTCTGGCGAGTCTAATAGCTATGGTATCTTCTTAAAGGATGAAGTTCATAAACTTAACTTTCCTCCACTAAAAGATGAAATAGTTTCCTTAGAAGGTGGCAGCTGTCTACTCTGTGCTCTTTTGTCCAATGGCCAACGTTATTGCTTGGGAAATAACACTTCTGGGGGAATGACCCATGATGGAGTTGAGCAGCCCTTACTTCTAAATCCTGTTTCTTTGCATCCTTAAAAGTCTTTCCTTAAGATTACCTCAAGAACTCCGACAAGCTATTTATCCAGGAGTTCTGTTATGGCAGCTGTTCAACAATTTCTAAGTCTTACTGATGATTTAATCTGTATTCTCGATGATCAAGGTCACATTCTAGATGTTAATAGTAATTGGAAAAGACGATTGAAACTTTCCGTAGGAGATAAGCAAACGTTTTTGGACGTGATAGAAGAAGAGGATGGAGAGAGTCGACTTCAACAATTCTTTAATCACCAAGGGCCAATGGTCATGAGAATTGCTTCATGCAGGCTTAAAGATGCGGATGGGAAGAGCTATTGGGTCGATTTAAAAATTCGAAAGCTTTCTCCTGGGAAAAAATACTGGTGTTTAATTCGAGATATTTCTCAGAAAAGATATATGTCAGAGGCTTTAGAGCAGGTGAGTGAAGCCTGCAATGTTGGTCACTGGGAGTATCATAGTAGTACTAAAGATTTAGTGTGGAGTAGTAAAGTTTTCGAAATATTCAATAGGTCACAGGAACACAATCGTCCAACAATGAATGACTTTCGAAATTATTTTTCTAAAGAAGATATCGCCGAACTAGATCAGGCTAAAACTCCTTTCTTTAACTTTACTTTTAAAGTGAATATAGAGGGAAGTATCAAGTGGTTGTACCTCTCTGGAAGGAAAGAAGTTTTTGCTGATGGAAGCTACCACTTACAGGGTATTGTTCAGGATAAAACTTTAGAAGTTTTAAAAGAAGAAGTTTATCTATCAAATAACGTAGAGCTCTCAAGTTATGAGAAGGGGCTTGATCAGTTTACGATTGTCGCTAGAACTGATGAGCGAGGTCGTATCATTCATGCTAATGAAGAGTTTTGTCGAATTTCTAAATATTCAGAAGAAGAGCTTATAGGAAGGGATCATAGAATATTAAATAGTGGTTATCATCCTGCTGAGTTCTTTGAAGAAATGTGGAGAAATATTAAAGAAGGGAAAAGCTGGCGAGGTGAAATAAAAAATAAGGCAAAAGATGGAAGCTTCTATTGGGTTGATACTATCATTATCCCCGTAAGAGATAGGGATGAAAAACTCAAAGAGATTCTTTCTTTCAGGTTTGAGATTACTCGTCTGAAAAGAGAAGAGGAAGAGTCCCAAGCACTGAGAAATCAAGTTGAGCTTATATCAAAGTTACCGATCCCCCTTTGGTCTTACGATGCTGTAAAAAAGAAGTTTGACTGGAATACTCCTATGAAAGAACTTTTCATGGGCATTAAACCTACCCACTTTGAAGGGTTCTTGGAGCTACTTGAAGTTCAGGATCAATTGTTTATAAAAAACTGTCTTGCGGACAGTAATAGAACGGACTTTCAGAAAGTTATGAATATCTGCGGGCAAAAAGTCATGCTTCATTTCAAACTCATGAGAGATGGCCAGGGAGAAGTTATTCGAATGGATGGGGTGTTTCATAGAGACTTCAAAGAGCAGGCAGGAAGGTTAGAGGCCTATTTTGTAGCGTAGTCATTTTTCTATGAACTAATCTTCTTTTTATTCCGATAGGGTTCCTATGAAGCAACTTTTAATTAGCGTCTTCTTACTTTCGTCATCTCTAAGTTTTGCCGCCTGCCCGGATGGTAAGACTTATCCGGTCACCCTTACTTTTGATGATGGCCCCCACCAAACATTTACACCTCAAGTGCTTAATGTTTTAGAGCAAGAAAACGTGAAAGGTACTTTTTTTGTTCTGGGTAAACATTTTGCTGGAGGAAAGAAAAATAAGAATAATCAATGGAAGTACGACATCTTAGATCGTATGAAAAAGAGTGGACATACTATTGGATCTCATACTTATGAACATCTTAATCACCCGAGTGAATCACGAGAAAGGATTCAAAATAATATTTATAAATCAAACGAGCTACTAAAGGATTATTTGAGTCCTGTTCTTAGACTTCCTTACGGGGCAGGTGCTTTTAGAAGTCGTAATCCTGATACTCAACGTAAGAACGATTTTGTGATGGATACTGTTAAAAAATCCGGCTTCAAGCATGTCTTGTGGGATATTGATACAAACGATTGGGACCCTAAGAAGCGCGGGACCTTACTTCCAACAATGCTAAGAGATATATGTAGTCAAAAAGGTGGGATCATTCTCTTCCACGATATCCAAAAAAATACTGTTGATAACTTACAATCATGGATTCGAGCAATAAAAGCTGAAGGGCATCAGATCGTAGGACTAGAAAGATTTGTACCAGAAGCAAGTCACCCTCTACCTCCTGAAGCCTGTGAGCTACCAGGAAATTCAGAGATTGATCGATTAGAACAATTTATAAAAGAAGTTGATAGATCACTTTAAGGATATTTATGAAAACTTTAAAAATAGTTACTCTTTCTCTTTCATGCGTTTTATCTATAAGTGCTTTCGCATCTTCTAGTTTTACGAATCTAGCGAGTATTAATGACAAACTGGTCTTTGCTGGAGTTAAGGAAGTAGAACCTGGTATGGAAATGGTCTCTCACTTAGTTGAGATAAAAGTTGATAATATGAAATCGAGAAAGATTAAATTACCAGCTGAGATTAACTCTCGAGAGATAGTTGGGCTGATCCCATCAAAGAAGAACCTCATTTATGTTGTTACTCAGATGACGAGAGGAGGGGGGGATAAGCCTCAAATTCATAGCTTCAATACATCTCTAAACGTTTGGAGAAAATCAGGTGAAGTGGATTGTGTTTCTTTCAAAGAAGTAAAGTTAAGTGAGAAAGCCTTAGAGTTCTCCTGTGAAGAAACTGATGAGAAAGGAAATGTCTCAATGGTCACAAAAAAGATATCGGCAGATGTGACTCTTGATTCCGTTACACTGACACTTCCTATTTCAGAAGTTAAAACTAAAGAGTTCAAAGCATCCTTAGAAGGAGAGCCTTTTGAATGGGATAAATTGAAGATAGTGTCAGGAAAAAAAGAAAAGATTTTTACTCCGTAGATATATCAAGATACCCATCGCTCGTTTCTAAGAAGTCAATCATTCTTTGGGTGCTTGGAATATCGAGCACCACTGGTTCATCCGGGCCCATACAAAAAATTTGAATAACGTAGTTTGGAATGTGTTGAATAACCTCAATGTTTTGAAGGTTTATATAGACATCGTGTCCGGATGAGTTTTTGCATTTTATAAATCTCATAGTCGATTCTCCCGTTGAAGATTTTACGGGAAAGTAGGTTAAGAATGGTAGGAGACGAGAATCAAGAGCAATTCCCTAGACCTCTTTGAGATCTAGGGAACAAGAAGAATTAAAGAGTTTCGAGAACAGAAAGGTCAAGGTTAACGCCGAAGTGAACGTAAGCTTTTCCTAGTGCTTCAAGTACGCGCTTCACGTTTTGAGGACGGCACTGTTCGCCCATCTGACCGATACGAACAACGTTAAGACCAAAAGCACCTGAAATTTCGACATTAAAATTGTTTTTGATATAAGCGATTAATTCTTTGCTGTTCACACCTTCTGGGTTGTTAATTGCAATCACAGAATTAAGACGACACTCCTCTGGAGCATAAAGAGTTAATCCCATCTTCTCTAAACTTGTTTGAAGAAGTTTAGAAGAGCTAGCATGGCGTTCGTGACGTTTCTCAAGAGTCTCTTCACAAATAAGTCTTAAGGCCTCATAGAGAGCGTTGATGCCATTTACTGGAGCCGTATAGTGATACTCATGGTTACACCAAAACTTAAAAGCGCGACGAGGATCAAGACACCAATGTGGCATATTAACTTCTCGAGCGGCAACGAAGTTATAAGTTTCTTCTGAAAAAGCGATGAGTGAAACACCTGCAACTGAAGAGAGTCCCTTCTGTCCACCGGTTACAACGATATCAATCTCCCAATCATCCATATAGAGAGGCATAGTAGAAAGGGTACAAACTGTATCAACGATGGTTTTTACATTCTTAGACTTTGCTAGTTTTACAATTTGTTCAAGTTCAATGTTTTTAATCCCGCAAGAAGTCTCACCTTGAACAATGGTTAAGACATCAAAGTTTTCTTTTTCAAGTGCCTGGGCCACATCTTTTACGCGGAAGGGGCTTTGAGGCTCAGGGAATAATTCAGTGACTTCAGCTCCTACTCCCCGTGATAGTTCCGTAAAACGATGGGAGAAGGTCCCGAGGTTGAGAACAAGCACTTTTCGTCCTGGGTAAAGAAGAGAGGTGACGGCCATCTCCATCGCAGCTGAAGAAGGACCAGAAATCCCAAAAATCTTTGAGCTCTTGGTTTGAAAAAGGTACTGGGACATTTCTTGAATTTTACCAACGATGGTATTCATTGGCTCACCTAGGTGAGAAATGACCAGTGAGTTAGCGGCAGCTACCTCAGCAGGAATGGGTACTGGACCAGCTCCCATAAGAAGCGTGGTTTCAGCAGGTAAAACTTCAGATAGTTTTTTTATAGAAGGAGGTGTTATTTTCATGGGCGGATTGTATCAAAAGAAAAATAGAATTTCAGCTTCCATTGTACTTTTTTTCTTAGGAGTATAATAAAGGCTTGAAAGAAGGTATAAAGAATATATGTTATCCGGCAATCAATCGATTTCTCATTATACACCCAGTAATATTGCGATTTGGCTTGTGTTAGCTTTCCAGGCAGGCTTCCTCAATATAGGCGGTTTTTTGGCCGGGCATTCCTATGTATCCCATGTCACAGGCTTTGCTTCTTCTCTGGGAGTGGCCTTGGCCAATGGCGATGGCAAAACGGCCTATATGGTTGCGGGAGTTCCCTTCGTATTCTTATTAGGTTCCATGGTAAGCGGATACTTTGTGGATCTTCGGTTAAAACTAAAGAAGGTTCCAAAGTACTATATTACTTTTGGTATTATGTTCGTTTTAATTCTTTTTATTTTTTTTGCTGGAGTCACGGGGCTTTTAGG
>CAYWMU010000077.1:0-11180 GCA_964459395.1 uncultured Bacteriovorax sp. | reverse complement strand
ACAGGCGTGGACACTCGTGGACACTACTTCTTACATAGTGATTTCCATATTTTTTTTAAAACGTGTTTAATGCCAAAAAAGAGAGAGGAATTTATGAGAAGTACATTGTTTTTTTTATTTGGAGTATTGATTTTATCAGCTTGCTCTTTTAAGCCATCTGATAAGAAGGATGAGTCAAGAGGAAAGAGAATAGAAGGGCTTGAGAGTAGAGAAGTCAGTGACCATGATTCTGATGGAGACGGGATTGTCGATAAAGAAGATCCACAGCCCTTCATTGCGGAAGTTCCTATAATTGGAGGAGAAATTTTCCAAAATATGGATATTAAATTTCTACACAGGGGGGAGCCAAAAAATATTAACGTTCTTAGAAATCACAGAGGGATGGGAAATTACCTTCAATTTGTTTCTGAGATGAATAGTAATATGGGAGACCACATAAGGTCACGTCTCAGTACTGACTTCATTAATGTGTTTACCTTTACTAATCCAAAGAACACAGAAACAGGAAAGCTAGAAGAAGTCTTCAATGTTGTAGATAGGGTTTCAGTTCAAATAGATGCCGAATTAGATATTCGTTTTAAAGATGGGTCTTATACAAATCTCATAGTTGAGCTTTATTATTACAATCAATCAAAAAAAGAGCTCGAAATGCTTTCTTCATTACTAATAGGGGATAAGTTCAATTTCAATAACAAAGTCAACAAAACTTTGTCTTTTCCAATTTCATACTCCAGTCCAGAGCGAGTTGTTAATGACCGAGGTAGAAACCTATTTTTGAAAATTAGAAACTTCACAATTCTGGAGACAGGAGAAAGCTTTGAAAGATTGATGAACTCAGTTCTTGGAAAAGCAGTTCCTCTTGTTATTTTTAACGGTGAAAGCTTCCGATACCACTTTGTTTCTGCAAGCAAGAAAAGACTGTCCTTATCAAACGCGCTTCAAATGGCCGGAGTAAGCTTTAAGGAAGCTGGGGGGAATGTTTACCAGATTGATTCATTGTCGAATGCGACAGATCTCAGTATCGATTTTTTTGGTAACACCGTAAGAGATGAAAAGAAATGGATAGTAATGACAAAAAATATTCCGACAAATCATCAATCGTATTCATTTGGATCGGGTGATTTTGTATATCTTGGCTACTCGTCTAAATTTAATCCCCAGGTCTTGAGACCAAGAGTTATTGGTAGTATTGGCCAATCTCGGAAGAAAACGATTCATACCGCACTACTTAAAGAGGATGCATTCAAAAGATCTCGAATTATTTTTAGACCCATAGTATTTAGGGGGATGGTTACAGATATTTTTGAGGTTAAGAATTGTCGATGGGATCAATGTTTTAATTTCTCTTCGAGATACCATCAAGGCGAATCACTAGATGCTTTAAGCAGCCTTCATTTTGTGGAAATGACACTTAATAACGAGCTATTCAATTTAGGTAAATTGCTAACAGACAAGAGAATCGCCCTAAAAAAAATTGATGGTAAGGATTTGTTCGAGATCGTTTGGGGCGATGATCTTAAATCTCTTATTAAAAGAGAAAATTCGTTTGAGCTTTCTTTCAACGAGCACAAAGGAATTCATTGTGATGGGAGCAGTTATTGTTCAGGCGTTAATTGCGAGAACTATTTTAAAAGCTCCCATCCAACCTGTAGCGTGACAAATTTTTATAAAGACTATCTATTCTACGAAACTCAGATTGTTAGAAATGCTACTCTCTGGGAGGGTGGAGCTTATATTGGTTTTGAGTCTTTTGAATAAGGAAAATATTATGAAGAAAAGTTTATTGTTAAATTTTATTGTGAGTTTATTCGTTATATCGTGTGGGGGAGGTAAAGGTGACGACAAGAAGCAGTCGGGGGGGACTAGAGTTATAGACAGCCTTGACTCGAGTGGAACGTCTGACTCATTAATTGACTCTGACGGTGATGGGATTCCCGATAGAGAAGATCCGCAGCCCTTCATTGCGGAAGTTCCTATAATAGGAGGAGAATTTTTTAATAAGATGAGAGTTGATCTTTGGTCAACAGGTTCCAGCACTGCAAGAGTTGCAACTTGGGAGATAGACTTTGGTGGGATTGATGTTGACGGGAAAGGGGGGAGTAAGGGCAAAAGACCCATACCAAGAAGTATGGTGGATTATTATTTAAAAAAGGGAGCGAGGGCGACCAGTTGGAAGGCAGAACAGGTTCCATTAGACATTGATACAGACTACCTAATCGACTCTTTTGCTTCTCCGATGATGAACAGGGAGGAAATGTTGAAAATTTCATCTTCTTTGTTTAAGAGGGATTTAACTTATACGCTTTCTGCGAATATTGATTTCCAGTCAGATTTTAGTATTTCTTCAAGTCGATATAAAAATTTTAAAGATCTGAATTTAAGTGTTTTCTACCTTACTCCATCAGGGGATGTTCGAGAGTTAGAAAATATTTACGTACCAGGCCAATATGCTTTTAATTCAGTGAACCCCATTTCTAATAGAATTCAACTTCGAGATCAGGATGCCATTGATGCCTTGATTGTCTCGGGGTCTCGATTATTTGTTAAGGTGTCTGATTTTACAATTATTGATACGGGTGAAAAATATAGAGACATTATTAAGAGGGTAAGAGAAAAATCAATTCCCCTATTAGTTTCAGCAGGAAGTGCAAAACCAGAGACTTTTTATGTTGGCCTTGGGAAGAATGACTTAAGTCTAAAATCAATAATAGAAAAGGTCTACGGATCAGATCAGATCAGGATTTCTTCTTCTAGTATTGATTCCATAAGAGGCTTATCCAATAGATTAACAAGAAGGGATGATTGGTCAAATGAGTTTTCTCAATGGGTAGTTGGAACTAATCAGTACCTCAGTCCATTTGATTATAATTATTCGACTAGAGATACAGTTACTCTGGGGTATTACTCAAACTATGAACCTGATTCGTATCCTGTTTTTATGCAGAGGCATGATGTTGATGAGAAAAGCTTCTTTGAAGATGAAAGAAAAATTAGTTACTCACATAAGTTTTTCCTAGAAGACGTATCTCAGAAAATCGAACTTGTTGTGAGGGATGATAAGTTTTTAGTCCCACATCAGAAGTCATGGGGGTTTATAGAAAACCACAATGGCGGTGAGTGTATTCGTAGAACTATCACCAAAAAAGGTTATGGTGTTGAATACAGGAATATGGATATTATCAATGAATTAAAAAACTCATATGTGGAAATATCCAACCTTGACGGAGTTATTGTCAGGGAAAGAGTTGGTAATAGCCAGATTGTAGAGCTTAAGCGAGATGAGAAAACGAAAGAGATCGTAATTTCAATAAATGATCTTTGGAAATTCGGTAACAGGCTTGGACGATTATTTGTTAATTTTGATTTTTCTATTCCGAAAAATACTATCCGCTTAGGTGAAGAAGTAGAGAGCAGTCATTGCGTTCAATGGCCTAGAACACCGACTCCCCACAGAGGGAATGAGATGAAGGTATCGGTTGAAAGCAGTTCTCTGAAAGGTTCTCAGTACCACATTTTCAACTCTCAATTTTCTGGCTTGATCACTGTACTAGGATACTAGGACAGTGTCTTGTAAGAGGGCTGGTCCTCGGCCTTCTTACAAGGTACTGACCGTGAAAAGTCGATGCCCTATCTCGCTGGATTAGTTTTTCTTCGCACTTCCACCAGCAGGAGCGTTGTCATTGTTAGAGGTTCTTCTGACTTGGGTAAGTGATCTTGCTTCACAGATTTTACTAAGGTCTTTGATACTCAAGCTTGACTCCCCATTAGCCATTAGGTGAGCTTGTATGTTAAAGGAAGATGTCTCGTAATTTGGAATCGATGCGATTGATCTTCCAATAGCAGGAGATCCACCCCCACCGCCAACACCTGACGTTAGGGAAGACGTTTTTCTGTCTATTTCAGAAAGTGAGGATGAAGCCACCATTGTTTCAGGATTATTGCTTCTTATTTGTGCAAGTATTTGGTTGTGGCGATCGGTTTTATCGGAACATTCTTGAATATCTCTTGAGATTTGTGAAAATATCTTCTCAACCTTCGGACAGAAAGATTCGTCATATAAATGGTTTTCGATTGTAATCTTTTGAGCTGGATCAAAGACTTTTTCAGTTATGTTTTTAACGGAGCACTCACCTGAATCATGGACTAGCTCGATTGAACCACCATATTTAATTGGCCTCAATGTAGGGTCAAATGACAGTTTTTGAAGATCCACAAGTGTAGGAACAAGCCCGTAGCTAGGACTTTTAAAAGCATCTTTGTGTTTTTGTTCTGCCTTTCTTTTCTCAATCTCAAATTGAACGAGTTGAGAGCTTGGCGCATTTAAACCTGATTCAATTTTTACAATCCTGCCAAGAGAATCTTTGTGAAGCTTCCATATTTGCTTATGGCCACCATAAGGATTTTCTTTAGACGGGGCAATTGTTATCGTATCTGTTTGTTTCGTAGTTTTTTTGGAAGTTATCTCGTATCCAAAAGGAAGATCCACTTCACCCTTGTCCGTTAAAGGACACATTGTTGAAGCGTAAGCGCTTGGAAAAATTATAAGTGTTGCTAGAGCAAAATTTTTCATGTGGAAGACTCCCTTAAGCCTAATCGGCTTAATAGAGAAATTCCTTTAAAATCAAATGAAGGGGCCAAAGTAAAGAGCAACACTAAAGAAGCCCCTAAAGGCTTCTTTATAAGATTCCAGATCGTGAGAAGTCTACACCCTTTCGAAGTGAAGGTGCGGGAATCTTTGGTAGCTGAGGGCCTCCTATGGGGGTTATAACGGGCGTAGAATCTTCTATTTCTTTCTCTCTTTCAGCTTTAGATTGTACTGTGTAGCATTTGCGATCTTTAAAATCTTCCTTATCAAGTTTTGCCTCTACACAGACCTTAAAAGATTTTTCCTCATATTTAACCTTCACGGTGTTCTCTTTAGAGTTAAGTGATTCTTTTTTTATGCTTGTAGAGTCTTCGCCCTCTTCTTTTTTTGGGGAGTCGTCACTATCTCCAGCTAGTCCTGCAATTTTTTTTGACTGAGAGGAGGTTTCTTTCCACCACTCAAACTCCCAATTGCCCTCTCCTGTCACAATAGCCTTTAAGGTAACTTCTTCGGAATCTTTTGAATCTTTAATTTGTAAAGATGGTTCCTTAGGCTTTTCATTTTCTCCACCCTTCCCATTTTCACAAATAAGATTAAGATCTTTTTTTAGTTTTTTTCCACTTTCTTTGATTAGTTCGGCATACTGCTTCTCTACATCTTTGCTTTTATTGGAGAGATATTCTGCTGATAAATCTCTGATTTTTTTTACAATATCAAGATCGTTGGATGGAGCAGTGGAATCTTTGAAAGTAGTACACCCGTTAGCTTCAGAGATCATTGTAATAAATGAAAAACATGACTTTGTTGGAATAATTTTTTGCTGGAGATCAGTATTTGTTTCGACAAAGCTACCGTCTGTGCAAAGACACATCTTATAGAGGTATCTGTATAGTTCGGCATATTTCTTTTTATTAGCCTCGCTTGAGTTCTGCTCACTAAGCCATTTAAGTCGATCCTTTACAGAATCAGCCCCTGGACTAAACTTCTTTCCTAGAGCATAGTCCATGCATTCAGCATTAGCTGTTGGGCTTTTTTCTGGGACACAAAATGTTTTCGATCTTTTAACGTCTTGAAATCCGAATATGGCTGGGTTGCACGAGATATTTTCTTTGTTTTTAATTTTACACTGGTCAGTTTCATCTTTGTCATTAACTCGTGATCCATCATAGTAAAACATAGATGCATGGCCTCCGGTTCTTTCTGTGTAGGGAGGTTCGCAAATATACTTACCCTGGTCTTTTTTAGTTGAAAAAGATCCCCAACCTCCTGAGTAGATACAAAAATACCCCCCTAGTGCTGGATTATCTCCTACAAGAACATCAAACCTTGCAGACTCTGAAGCCCTGTATTCTGGATTTACATTTAGAGGGATGTCCGTCTCAGGGCCAGGGTCTTTGTTTTCTGAAGCATAAGCATTCGGGATTAGGAATATCGCTTTTAGTTGGCGCGCTTTTTTTAACAGGGAATATTTTTCAGGAGTAAGGTTTTGATTATGGATTTCCTCGTACTCAACGACTAGCTCCATAAGGTAAATTGATAATGTCTTCTTGTCCTCAATTGATAGGTGTTCGAGAGGAGCAGAGCTTGATGCCACGGCGTTCGCAAAATTAAGCACAACTAATAACAGTAATAGTTTTGAAAAATTTTGCACAACAATCCTCATAACATTATTTTTTTATGACCATGACTACTCTGCCTAGAAAGATCAAAACAATATTTGCACTATTGCTTGCTAGCGCCCTGATTTTGAAATTTGATCATTTCAGGACTTGGATTTGGTTTAATCATATCCTCTACGCTTTCTTGGGACTCAGGCTCATCCTCTTCCTTCCGAAACGAGTAATCATCTGAGTTTGGTAGGTTCAAATTTTTCATCTTTTCGGAGCCGTCCTCTTTAGGGGATGGTAAGCATTCTTGTGCTGATGATTTTTGCTTCTGACATTCATCCTGCCATGCTTGAACATAGCTTTGAAGACGCTTGTCTTCATCAGAATACAGATTGAATTTTATTAAGGGCTTCGTTTGACCCTTGCGTGTTTTATAAGTAGGGGTGCCTGCAACCATCTGAATATAATTTTCACAAGGATCTTCTCTTAATGGGTTGAAAGATCTTTGATTAGAGTCGGAAACACAAATTACTTCCTGTCTGCCAATTTTGCGAACACCTGTTGCAAGAATAGCATGGTCAGCTACACCAAGGCCCTTGATACCTATATATGGCTGTTGACGATTCTTAACTCTGTTCACAAGTTCGTTAAAAACACTGTTCTTTCTTGAAAACTTTTCTTCTTCTAGGTGGCCTGGGTTAGCGTAATATTTATGACTATATCCAATCACTTTCTTGTAAAGAATTTTATAAATTGCGGGGGTTGATGAAAATTCAGCCAGAGAAGAGAATCCTGGGATCTCGGCCACTTTGTTTTCTTTTGTTATTTTCTCTATTAATCCCGAGTAAAATGAAACACACTTTGAACTCATGTTCTTCGGGCCGCAATCATTAACTTTGTTTTCAGGCTGAAACCTAGAAAGCATATTAAACTGCTGAGTGATAATGGCGTGACCTCTACAGCGACCAATACCAAGGTGGCCAGGTATAGGGAAAGCTAAGTAACCCTGGGGATCTTTGCTTTCAGGGATAACCTCAAAGTTATTTGTACATTTTTTATTACAAAGTAATTGAGAGAGACTTGCTCCAAGACTTGTTGCCTCACCCATGTCAGGTAGCGAAGGGTCACAAATCTCTTCTTCTGAGGCAGGGCGATTAATTGCTGAAACTCTCTCTGATGGCACAACAGGGAAATTTTCTAGATTCCCGTCCTTATTACAACTTGCCAGTAACAAAATAGAGATTATGAAAAATAAAGACCTCATTTGAGCACCTCGAAAAGGTGCGAGTCAGTAAGTATGTCTTTTGACTGTTTTAACTTCTCGTTAATTAATTCCTGAGGTTCGTTTTTAATAATATTTACAGCAGTGGGATATATCTGGGCGAGAAGTGGTGTTATAACAGTTAATTTAGCTCCGCTCATTCTTTGCAGATAAGAAATGAATAGAAGCTCTTCTAACCCAGATGTATCTTTCACTTTGAGAAGCCCTAGAGCTTCTTTAAATTTTTTATTTTTAGCTAAAACGATTGCTCGTACATGTAGAGACCTTTCTTTGATGTAGTCTGTTTGAACAATGTTAAAGATATTCTCGATTTTAGTAGGGAGTTGATGGGGTAGCATGAAGTTAAAAAGAAGGTAATTTAAGATAATATCAGCAATGAGCTCTTTTTCTTCTTCATCATGAAATTTATAATTTTGTTTAAATACGTCTTCAAACACTTCATTGTGACGATTTTTGTCGCCAGTAGCCTTTAGAAGATCGAGGTAGATCCCATAAAAGGTAAGAGGTTTATTTTTTAACTTATAAGCACTCTCAGCAAGTACAATAGCGCTTTGATAGTCACGAAGCTCACTTAATTCTGAAATTGCTACTATGTACTTTTCTATTTTTTGGCGATCAGGAAGATCTTTGTATTTTTCGAGATATTTTGCTTCGACTTCTTTAATGATTTTGGCCGGAAAATGAGCCGGAGTTGCAAAAGCAACCCCGGAGGTCATGATTAAAGAATAAAGAAGAAACCTCATAGATCCTTTTTATGGCCGATAAACGCACCTGAATCCAGTAGAGGGATCAATCTCCGTCGGGCCAGTCGCCATATATAAAGAGTATATTCCGCCATAAGAATAATTGTAATAGGCGGCACTTCTGAGCATTAGCCCTGTTGCCCCACCATGGATTTTTCCCATGCCCCAATAAGTCGTCGCGAGACCATGGGTGGGTTTCCAGTGAATCTCAGGTAAATCAGCACAGACAAAAGATTGGATATCCTCAAAGGCTCCACCATTACATGTTGTGGGGGCAAGTTGAAGACCTGGAGTATTTTTATCAAAATCTACAGGCTCCCAGACGTTACCGGAAATATCCCAGACCACCTCACCGTTCGACAATGTGTGTTTCGCAAGATCGTTTCTGCTAGTCCCAAAATCAACGCTACTGCCGTTTCCGTAGGCGCAACCATCGCCAGTATCCCCAACATTCCCCTGTTTCAGGCATCCACTACCAACAACGTTGTTCTGATCTGGTGCCGTCGAGTGAATCCAGTTCGTAGGTATAGACTCGATGTCTTTTGACAAAGCCATCCACTCCTCATTTGAAGGGAGTGCGTACTGATCAGAAAGTCCATTTTTAACATTTAAAGAGTCACATGCCGAATAGGCGTCATTAGCAGAAATATCAACCCAAGGAGATGTTTCTGGAGTAGAGACAGGGTATCCATCCCCTCCTTGCTTGGCCTCATATTGCATTATACAGAATCCATTATTAATATCGCTTGGAACATGAGCGTAACCGACGGGACAAGTAAGCCTACTATAGAAAACACTTATAGATCCGCATTCAGTAACTTTAGATCCTCTTTCTACTTGGATAAAGATTTCTTGGGCTCCTATAGCGGCATCAGTGTTTAAAGTAATCGTTTCAGATGCGCTAGATGCTGTAACGGGAACAGCAATAGAGAGACTGCAAGAGTTATCACTAAAAGCCTTGATACTATCGCCCGACTCCAAGCCGGAGACAGCAATGGAAGGGCGTAAAAGAAAGCTAGGATTCGCACTCGATACTAGAGCCGCTACACCAGTGATTTCAATCTCTGGTGACGTAGGGGGCGGAGTATCGCCAGAAGAATGAGAACGGGTAAAGCCCTCCTCTTTTTTACATGAGGAGAACATGATTAAACCGAGTGATAGAAGAATAAAACATTTCATTATTTTAGTTTTCGGCAAGAATGCTTAAAAACTAATGAGTTGGATAAACTAGGGGAGAGGTTTATTTCAGCTTTTCTAAGCAAGACAGACACTTAGAGGTGTTCCCTTTAATTATCTAGGCCCAAAGAAATATTCCACAATTACTCTGAATTAAAAAAGTTACACATAAAGGGTTCATATCTAAGTTTGGCTCATTAGTTCCCTCTCTCCCCACTGAATACTAAAGGTTTTTATAACAGAGATCAGATTCCTAGTAGGTCTTACAAGGAATCTTCCTCCATGTTCATTCTTAATAAAGAATTTCTTTCTCTTGTTCCAAACAGAAGAGAATCTTTTGATTGGTTTAGAATTGGATAAGAGCACTTCATCGTTAGGTATCTTAACTGCCAGATTCGCATGAACCCTTTTTTGATTCCCATTGATACTTTTAAAGTGACTCTTATTGCTTTCACGCTTAGTGAAAAAGAAAGTTTTCTTATTCGTTCTTTTTATTATTTTATTTATTGTTTCTTTAGAGATGTATTCGTTAGGCATCTGTTTTGTGAGATGCAGTTCTTTTTTTCCCGATGTATGTGTAAAGGAAACAAGCTTAAGCCCTCTATCTTTCAGGTAAGGATTGGCCTTGATTTGATTTACGATGTTGTTTTTTGTTGTTGGGAGCTTTTGTAAAATAATGAACTTGTGTTCAATTTCAAGATAAGGATTCTCTTTAAACTTTCTATTTACTACTACCCTATTTCTATTTAAGCGTGATGCTATTTTTTGCTGACCAGTACCCTCATAAGTAAAAGTTGCTATAGACCACCAAATTATGTCATTTAGGTTTTTAAGCGTGAGATCTTCATGCTTAAAGTTAAGGTGGTATTCTTCACATACTGAATAGATATTTCTTTTTTTACGGTATGAAATATTTTGAGATTTAAGTTTTTGTTTTAAAAACTTTTTCTCATTCAAGAACTGGACTCTAGAATTAGTAAAATTCACCAGGCCGATTCTATTAGAGATCGTTTTTAAGGTTTTTCTTTCTTTTTCCGAAATTTTTGACAAAGGAATTGAGTGGTCTTTATTAAAGACACCATCTTTAAGATATTTAATCTTCATCAGGCGATATTCGGCCAACCATCTATCGGCTTTAAACAGCACGGCATAGCGATCAAGGCCAGCGTAACACCTTAAAATACCTAATTCCATTTAGGTAAAGTCCTTTTGCTCGATCAAAATGATCGATTTTAAGTGGGGGAAGGAAATGTATTTATTGATTCAGAGATGATGATTTGCTAGAATAGACCTTGTGTGGTGGTCTATTTACTAGTTCATCGTTCTCAGAATCGATTCTAAAAAAGCAGTCCGGCAAGACTGCTTTTTTTTATTCAAAATTTAAGGAATACTCTGTATATCCTCTACAATTCTCATCAAGGGCACCCGATTTGAATGAGATTATTTCATAAGGAAAAGATTCTTTTTTTCCTGAAAGCTTTTCCCTCATAGGAGAAAGTTTGTGGACAGAGATTCCCTTATCAGCAAGTTCCTTTCTTGTGATCCTCACCCATGAATTCTCGCTTTCGCTAAGTTTTTTAAATATTACTGAAAGAAGTTTTGTATCTTGTGTTCCAATTTTTTTTATAATCTGGAATCCGTATTTATCAATAAGCTTGCCGATAATTATGTTTTCTGTATGGCCTACCGACGGGGAATATTCCTTACTGGTAACAGGTTCCCTGCTGGTAATAGGTTCCTTTCTGGCAACAGGTTCCTTACTGGTAACAGGTTCCTTACTGGTAACA
>CAYWMU010000076.1:0-11289 GCA_964459395.1 uncultured Bacteriovorax sp. | reverse complement strand
AAGAATTTAAATCAGAGAGTAAATACGATACGAGGGCCATTGAAGCCTCATATCTTGCAGAAGCTGAAGCCAAGAGAGTTGAAGAGTTAAAGCTCGAAATTCAGATCCTTGAAGAAGTCGATTTAGAATCTTCTCAAAAGTACGGGGAGATCACGATTGGTGCTTTAGTAGAGCTAGATTTTAATAGTGTGATAAAAAAATACTTTCTCATCCCCACAGCGGGCGGGACAGTTCTTGAAGAAAACGGAGAACAAATTATTGTGGTCTCCGTATTTTCTCCCATCGGAGATGCGATGCTTGGACTTAAGGCCGGAGAAGAGTTTGAAGTAGAGACTCCAAAATTTCAAAGAACATACCGTGTTATTTCATTCAATTAATTTTCTTAAGAAAAAGATCTTTATGCCGATAAGCTCTCTAATTGAGGATGGACGGCATGAAGATCTTTTTGCTTGGACTGTTATTATTAACATCACCGCAAGTTTTCTCTCAGCAGATCGTTGAAGAGGATATTACTTTAACCATTGATGAAATGGTTCGAAATAATATTATCTCTGCTTCAGAAGGGCAGAGGGCCAAACTTAAAATCAAAAATTCAAATAAAGCTTTTCTTAAGTCTACAAATCGTATGCCCGCCAGTGTACATACTCAACTAATCGATACTTCAGGCCCTGGAGATATTTCTACTGTTCAGATGAAGCAGATTGAAAAGCAGATCGATATCATTCTGCGGAAGGTGGTTGATAAGTGAAAAAAATTGCTACACTTCTTCTCATCCTTTCATTTCACAGCAGCTATGCTTCTAGCTATAAATTAAGTCAAAGTCAGTGTAGTAATGTTGATATTCGAGATAAGCATCCACAATTAAGAGATCATTTCTCTACCCCCGCAGATCAGGGAAGTATTGGGTGGTGCTATGGCTATTCAGCGGCAGATCTTCTTACTGTTGAAGCAGGAGTCCCGTTATCACCAAGCCATGTGAGTTCTGTTTATAATAGTAGTATTCGCTCTAATCTTCTTTGGCGACTAGGTTATAATATCTATTCGCTTTTTAATGGTGGGAGAGAAACTTATGAGGGGGGCTTTATTGGTAAGGCCGCTCGAGAAGCAATGAAAGCAAGTCCTGTTTGTGAACACAATAAAATCGACAAATACACGCACTTGATTGGCCTACTTGAAGTAACAAAGAACAGAGTCAAGGCCAATGAGCTTTCCGAAGAGGAAGCCTGTGCCTTTATTCGATATTCTCTTCCTAACGTTAATGTTGAGACTGAAAACTTCATGAATGATTTTATTTCAAAGAATTTAAACGATACTTTGGAATCGATGTTAAGAGAGAACTGTAAAACTGTAGAAATACCAAAGCGGAAAACGAAAGTTCTGAACAGGCCAATCTTCTGGGGTAAAAAGAAGCATGTTAACAAAGTTAATGATCTTCTAAATTCTGGAAAGCCCCTTGGAATTTCCTATAACGTACGCCATATTTCTAATATGTCTGGCTACCACGCAAGTACCGTCATAGGGCGGAGATGGAATAATGGAAAATGTTAGTACAATATTCGAAATACCTGGGGAAGGCTTTGTAGCTACAAAGATGGTATTGAATGTAACAAAGACGATGGGTCTTATTGGGTAAAAGATGAAGAATTTTTTAAGCTCGCTATTAATTTTACTTATCTCGAGTAGCTCTGTTTGGGCCTGTGTACCAGATGAAGTGAAAATAGATGAGAAGACTTACAAGGTCTGTAAGTCTGGAAAATATTCTTTATTATCTGAAGGATGCAAAGATGTTCAGTCTTGTTTTCCTGTAAAAGGAATTAAAATCACTCTTCTCCCAACTCAAAACCCCGCCTTTACTTTATGTGAGAAAATTGCGGGAAGAGGTGTTTCAGGAGTTGTGAAGTCATCTAAAACTATCGAAACTTTCTGTCTGTTGAATGAAAAAATCGTGGATATGAATCAATTGTTTAAAGCTCGCTAATAAGGTGACCCCACATAACTCCAAAGTCTTTTCTTTAACGTTTTAGGGATAACGAAGCGTAAGAGCTTTGCAATGGCACGTAGTCTTGTGAAACTTTTCATGCCCCAAGGATAGTGAGAGAGAAGAATTTCGTGGTCTAAAACAGTAAAAAAATAATCAACCACAAGAGCTATCATCACAAAGTCATCAAGTTGACCGATAACTGGAATCCAATCGGGGATAAAATCAACCGGAGAAATAATGAGGGCCAGGAGGGCCACAACGATGGCCTTGTCTTTCTTAGGAATCCGGGGATCAGCTGAAACATCAGATACAAATGTTTTAAAGTCTTGGAAGAATTTTAACATCTCATACCTCTACTTCTAATCCTGGATGACGGTCACTCCATCTGTTATTCGTCGAATGACAAGGGAACTTGCTGCAAATGCAAAAGCCCCTGTTACAAAACTAGCAGAACCGAAACCTTCTGAACAATCCATATTTTTTGCCATCCCTGGAGGGCGGTAACTTAAACAACCTGAGCTGGTTGGATATCTGGCACGTTCGTATGACCATACGGCCCAAATACCAAGTTCTGTTTTTTCATCGGGAAAATTGAAATCTTGTCTGAGCTTTTTTCTTAGTCGGGCAAGGAGACGATCATTTTGACTAAAAGATAGATCACTCACTCTTATCATTTGCGGGTCTATTTTTCCACCAGCACCACCAATAACTATGAGTGGAAGTTTATTTCTATAACAGTGATCTATGAGAATCGCTTTGTTAGTAAAGTCATCACAAGCATCGATAATAAAGTCATATGTCTCGCTAAAGATGGTCTCCATCGATTTAGGTGAGATAAAACACTGATGAGTGGTTACCTTGCAATCGGGATTAATTTGCTCAATTCGCTCTTTCATAACGTCAACTTTGAATTTACCGACAGTGGTAACAAGAGCGTGAGATTGACGGTTAATATTTGTTACACATAAATCGTCAAGATCTACTAAAGTAATATGGCCAATGCCTGTTCTGGCGAGGGATTCGGACACCCATGAACCAACTCCTCCTATTCCAATGACTAGAACGCGGGAAGATTTAATTTTTTCAAGAGCATCAGCTCCAAAAAGACGGCCGATTCCGCCGAACTTCATATAAAAATCAGACATACTTATTCCTAGCAAACTTATTCACTTTTAGCTGTCCACATGCTGCTAAAATATCATCACCTTTAGTAGTTCTTACCATAACTCTTAATTTTTTTGCTACTAGCTTTTCCTTAAAGCTGTTTATTTCCTCTATAGTAGGACGTAAGTATCCGGAGTTCGGAAATGGGTTAAAAGGGATTAAATTAAGAATGGCCTTCTTCCTGTGAAGAAGTTGATGTAAACCATGAACATGTTCATCACTCATATTGAAATCCTTGATCAGTAAATATTCATAAGTAATAAACTGTCGAGGCCGTAACTTGATTTGATCAAGCTTATTGATGACCATTTCGAGAGGAAACTTCTGATTGATTGGAATCAGTTTTGAACGTTGTTCTTGAAAAGGTGAATGGAGACTAAGAGCATAGTTGATAGTTGGAAATGTTGTAGGATCAAGATCACTCATAAAGCCAGAGGTGGAAAGAGTGATTTGTCTAGGCCCTAGTCCCATCATTTTAGGGTGCGTGAAAATTTCAATCGCTTTATTAACTGCGTCCCAATTGTGTAGAGGTTCGCCTTGACCCATAAAGACAATATTAGGCTTTAGAGAGCTATTCTGATTCTTAATCATCCATTCATAGACTGTAAAATATTGACCAATAATTTCCTCGGAAGTGAGATTTCGTTTCAGTCCTTGAGTGCCTGTATAACAGAAGCTGCAGTTCATAGCACAGCCAACTTGGGTCGAGAGGCAAATGGTGGGCTTCTTATTGAAAGGAATAAGAACACTTTCTACTTGCAATCCATCATCAAACTGAATGAGAAACTTTACCGTTGTGTCTTCCGAAATATTGACGAGTGCAATTTGGGGAAGATGTGACTTGAAGTTGTGATTGATAACATCACTAAAATTTTTGGGAAGATTCGCAGTCACTTTTCCACGGTAGAGATAATCAAGAATGAAATCCAAAATGGCAGGAGAATATTCCTGACTGGATATCCAGTCTAACCATTGATTTTCATTCAGTGCCAAAAAATGAGGTCGTAACATTGGAACAATATATACGAATTGTTTCCTAAAGTCTGTAGGTCAAAAGTGGCGTGCCTATCAAAATGAGCAAATGGCAAAAAAGAAGTGCAACTAGAAAATGGCAACTCCCAGGGTAAGTTCTCAATAACAGAGTCTCTTTGAAAGAAATATCACAGCAAGGGATTGAGCTTAGTTTTTGGCAAAGTAGAATGGCGCCAAGATAAAAACTTCTCGCGTTTGTGTTGGACGTTATCAGTAGTAGCACGTTAGTAGAGTCAAAACCGAGAGAAAACCACATGAAGAAGAGTTACTTATTTGCATTGAGAGGACGCAACTAAGTGAATAGCTCTTTGGATGTGCTCCTAAGGGAGTCTAGTCATGAAGACCAGAGTTTTAACTGTATTACCGCTTTTATTCACATTAGTAGCATGTAACCAGGAAGATTATTACGAGAAAGAATTTCTCGAGAATCCTTTCCTGTCGGAAACTCCCGGAGGGAGTAACGGTGGTGATCAAGATGGATCAACGACCGGTGGGGATGACGGAGACACTGGAGGGTCTTCTGGGGACGGAAGTACCGGAGGTTCAGACGGGGGAGGAACTTCCGGTGGTGATGGTGAAGTCGAAGGAACTGCCCATACTGAGACATTCAATCAGTCTGAAACGAATTCAAAGAAATTAGATATTCTTTGGGTAATTGATGACTCAGGATCAATGGCAGATGAGCAAGCAGCTTTAGGATATAACTTTTCATCTTTCATTACTTCTTTCATTCAGAAAGATGTGGACTTCAAAATGGCCATCACAACAACTGATACTTCTAGTTATAAAAGAGGTCAGGCCGTTTCTGGAAGTATGGAGAAACTAACATCTGCCAAAGCCCAGGAAAATGAAGTTCGCTTTCTCAGTGACTTTGAAGATTTAGTGAAAGTAGGAACTCGTGGTTCTGGTCGTGAGAAAGGTCTCGATGCTTCGAAAGGATTCATGGAGAGATACGCCAGTACTTTCCTAAGAAGTGATGCTTACCTAGCAGTGGTCTTTATGTCTGATGAAGAAGACCAATCAGAAGGTGAAGCTAAACATTATGTAGATTTCTTAAAATCTCACAAAGTAGATGCTGGTTTAGTGAAAGTGTATTCCATTGTAAATACCAACACTAACTATCAGTCAGGTTTAACTGTGGGATATGAGAGATATGAAGCAGCGACTAATCTAACAGGTGGTAAGCTTGCCGATATTAATGGAAACTTCCACGAAATTCTCTCTGAGATGGGTGGAAATCTTCTCAGCCTATTAGATAGTTTTGCTCTTGCTCACACGCCTTTAGATGGAACACTAAAAGTTTTTGTTAACAACGTTCAAGTTTCTAACTTTAGCTACGATGCCGGTAGCCGTTCGATCAAATTTCCAAGTGATGATCTTCCTCCGGTGGGTGCTGAGATTAGAGTTGAATATAAATACTAACGCTGGAGTCATGTCATGCCATTACTGTTCATTTTGCTGATGGGATTGGGATTAAGTTCAAGTGTTCGGGCCGGAGAGAAAAGTCTTTACGACTTTCTCTGGCTCGATCCAGATAAACAAGTTTACGTTCTTCAAAATAAGATTTATCAAAAGAAGAATAGTATCTACGTGGATGTTGGTTATATCTCAAACATTTCATCAAAGTTCCAGGACACTAGTGGCTTTCAGATAAAGGGTGGTTATTACTTTACTGAGGAATTTGCCTTAGAGTTCAACTTCCAAAACTATACCAATAGTAATAACGACGACTATCGAAACGTTCGACTAATCAACTCTGCAGAACCATTTATTAGAAGGTTTAAAAGTACTCAAGGAATCTATGCCATCTGGTCTCCGTTCTACGGGAAAATTAATACTTTTAATAAAATCTTCTATTTTGATTGGTCATTCGGTTTGGGATACCAACACATCAATGCTGAATCTAACATTGATAACGTCCGAAATCCGTTATTGGATTCAAAGTTTAAGTCAGAAAGTTACAGTGGTGTAGGAGCTAAAACCAATATTAAGTTTCACATCAATCAACATGTGCATTTAGGCTTTGAATATCAAAATACTTATTATCGTGCTGCTGGACCTAAAAATCCAAAGAGCAAGAAAATGAAGACCAATACGGACCTTATTTTTAGTGTGGGATTCTCTTACTAGGAGTTGTCGTTATGAAGTGGTTGATGCTTTTTACACTATTGAGCACAAGTTCTGTAATGGCAAAGCCTTTGCATGAAACTTATCTAGAAAAAAAATATTATTATTCGGCGTTAAATGAGTTTTTCTTTGAAACTTATAATAAGCCGATCACCGAGAAAGTGGTTAACAAACTAGAAGAGATTCTTTTCTTCACCGGAGTAGAAATTCTAGAAGACTATGATGAGGATCTACTCCTGAAGTACCCCAGTTCTTCAATTAGATTCATTCTTGGGCGAAAGTATTACCAGAGAGGACATACTAAAAAAGCCTTGAAGTATCTGGAGAATATCCATCCTAAGCATCGCTATTTTCCTGAAGGGAAAATGGTTGAAGCCCAGGTTTATTTTAAAATGGGGGATAAAAGTAAAGAAGAGTCAGCGGTTACAAAATGTGTGAAATCAGCTGCTGTTCTTGAAGGAGAAGCAGCGAATGAGAAGATTGCTCGTTACTATAAGATGATTGAGGAAGTTTGTCTGATCAATGCTGCCCGAAATAGCTTCACACGTGGTGAATACAGCCAAGCTTTAACCAATTACGAGAAAATTCCAAAAACCTCGTATAAGTGGCCTTATGTTCTTTTAGAAAAGGCCTGGGTTCATTACCAGCTTAAAGATTATAATAGGGCCCTTGGACTTTTGAGTACCTACAAATCGCCACTACTTGATACTTACTTTTTTCCAGAGGCAGAGTATCTTTCAGCTTTGGCCTATTTTAGATTGTGTCTTTATGACGATAGTTTAATTATTCTCAATGAATATTATCAGTCATATCGTCCAAGATTTGCTCAGCTCCATAAGGTTTTATCTAGTCACAAGAACTCCAAGGTTTTCTTCTACGATGCACTCGTTGATGATGCTGAAGGTTTTAATAGTAATGAAGAGTTTGTGAAGAAAATTTTTACTCGTTTGAAAAAACAAATTCGATTTTCTTTGGACTCAAATACAATTTACAAGCTGAATCGTGAAATTAACCAAATTCATGCTAAAGAACCAAAGGAAACTCAGCTTGAGTTGATGCCCCACTTAGCAGATGTTCGAGAAAATATTAAGACTAAGATTAATTATAATGCCAAGAAAGATATTTTTGATTTCTTACAGACAGTACCTCTTTACTCGGCTGAGTTATTTAAACTTAACTTAGAAATCGTTTCTCGCCAGAGGGATCTCCTTTATAAAAGTAGTCAGCTGACTACTGATAAAAAGAAAAGAACTCGTGGTGAATTCTCAAACGTAAAAAGAAGCAGTATTGAGCATTTCTGGAAATTCGAAGGAGAGTTTTGGGCCGATGAGTTAGGAGACTATTCATTAGGTCTGAAGTCAAATTGCGCAGAAGTTAAAATTGAGGAGAAATAAGATGAAGATCGTTTTATTGATTTTACAACTGGCCTTCATTGAGAGTGCTTTTGGCGAAGAGAAGGTTATTTACGAATATAAAAAATATGAGAAATTTGACTTAGGAAACTTAGAAGTCCAAGGGGAGTTGATTGCCCCAGGAGATATCTCTGTAAGAGAAAGAGATAGAAAAAAGTTTAATCTGGATTTTTATGAACGCAAAGATTTTAGTAGCTTTGTAAAACAAGATATTGAGGCTTTTCGCTAGTTAAAACAGGGGGTTAGGGCTAGAAGGAGCTGCCAAGTGGGATAGGCAACGAAGAGCAAGGATGCCAACTTCTTCAGACAATGAAGTAGATAAGTAGATGGATTAATTTTGAAATTGTTTTTTTTTAATAAGTAGGAATTGATAAGTTTTTTGGTTGAAATAGAATCTTCAAAATTCACAATTTACTTTAATCTGGATGTTGGACGTTTTTGATTGTTGCACGTATGTTGATTCTTAGATTGAAGTGGTTATTAGGACTTAATAGTCTGTTTCAGGTAGAGACCATGAAACAACTTAACACTTTTCTTGTTGCTGTTTATTTTCTTTTTCCTTTAAACGTTAGTGCTCAAGATGAACAACCATCTGCAGCTGTTCAAGTTGCTACTGATGTTGCGACTTCAGAAGGCATGTTGGAATGGCTTGCTCGCTTCATGACAGATGGTGGAATCTTTATGTGGATTATTGCCATTGTTTGGTGCATTGGAATAGCCATTAGTGCAGAACGTTTTAAGCAGTATTTTACATTCAATGTTGATGGTACTTCCCTGATGAATAGTATTAAGAAGTTTGTCATAGGGAACCAGGTTCAAGATGCGATTCAAACATGTACTGAATCAAAAGCATTATTGGCCTTCGTTATGAAAAATGGTCTTAAACGCTCGAATCAATCTAAAGAACAAATTCAAGATGCACTTGAAGCAAGTATATTGGAAGTTGTTCCAAAGATTGAGGAGAGACTGTCTTACCTTGCTCTTACAGCGAACCTTTCTACTCTTCTAGGTCTCCTGGGTACAATTCAAGGTCTTATTCAATCATTTGCCGCCGTTGCTCAAGCTGAGGCTTCAGAGAAGGCTCAACTTCTAGCAGAAGGTATTGCAGTTGCGATGAATACGACAGCATTTGGACTTGTATCAGCGATTTCCCTCATGGTTGTTCATTCTATTCTTCAGACCCGAGGGGAGAAGATGATTCACGAGATTGAAGAGAATTCTGTAAAGCTTTTGGACTTACTTGGGACTAAGAAAGCTGCAATATCAATTGATAAAGCAGCCTAGTCACAGGTTAACCAATCTTTTTTTTGAGAGAGGGACAGCGTGAGAACTACCCATAAAATGAAAAAACCAGAAAAAATTAATCTGGTACCTATTCTAGACGCCGTATTTATTTTTATCTTCTTCCTTTTGATGTCTGCTCAGTTCGTAGACGTCTATGAAATTGGATCGAAACTTCCAATGACTAAAGAAGCGGATAGAGATGAAACGAAGGATCCGCTAAATCTGACGGTTGAAGTTAAAAAAGAAGAAATTATCATTAAGACCGGACTGAGAACTGTTACGACTAAAAAATTCTCATGGGAAGATGAAGCACTTATAAACTCTTACTTAGTGGATTTAAAGAAGAAATACCAAGAAGAGAATACTGTAATTGTTAAAGCAGATAAAAAAGTTAGCTTCCAAGAACTTGTTAAGGCCATCGATTTAACCCAGTCTGAGAATGAAAAGCTCTTTGAACAAATTGTTTTTGATAATCAAGGAGTGAAGTAATGAAAAAGAGATTTCAGCGAAGAAAAATGAGTAATGATGTTGATGTTGATATCACATCATTACTAGATATTTTGACTATTCTCTTAGTGTTTTTACTACAGAGTTATAACTCTTCAGATCTAAGACTTGACCTGGTTAAGAATATTGATCTAGCCGACTCTAAGGTGAGAGAAATTACAAAGTATGCTCCTGTATTACAAGTAACTAGTGAGAGTGAAGTCTTTTTAAATAATAAATCTATTGGAAGGTTGCCTGCTAGCGGTTCTATGAATGAACTGACAACAGCTTTAAAAAACCAAAGGGATCAGACTGCAAAGGATAATGCTACTAAGTCAGCGAAGCAAAAGCACAATGAAGAGCTAATCAACCTCGTATTTGATAAAGATATGGATTATGAGGTTGTTCAAAGAGTTATGAACGACTCAGCTCATGCTGGTTATTCCCAGTTTAAGTTTATTGTTAAGGGGAATTACTAATGAAAAAGCTACTTTATGGTGTTATTTTCTGTCTTTCCTTTTCAGCTCATTCTTATGATGAAAAGAAAAGCTTAGAAGTTGCACGTCTAATTGAACAAGAAATGAAAGTTCTGAACTCTGCCACTAATAAAGGACCAGATCTTTTATATAGGATGTTAGAGTTACGTAGTGAGAAACTTAAACTTATTCATCAAAAGAACAACCACGAATTTTTAACTAATAAAAATCCAAGTTTAAAAAAGCCTCACTTTTTCAGAGAAACGAGAAGTTATTATAATGATACGAAAGACTTTGCTGTAACCATCCTCAAGATGTTTCCACATACTAATCTCAAACCTCACATTCATTTTGCCATGGCCATTAACTCACGAGACTATGGACAAGATAACTTAACAGAGAAATATCTAAGATATGTGATCAATCATAAGCTTAGTGATGCAACTCTTAAGCACCATGCTCGCACAGCTTTAGCAGATCATTACTATAACGAGAAAAAGTACCCAGCTTCAATTGCTCTTTATGAGCAGGTTATTAAAAATGATAAAGACTCTTGGCTAACAAAGCACTTGTATAACCTCAGCTGGTGTTATCTAAAAAACCGTAACTTCCCTAAAGCAATTGAGAAGATTAAGTACTCTTATGAACTTACTAAAGACCCAAAGTACGTAAACATTAAAGAACAGCTTTTAGAGAGTATCGGTTCATTCTATGTTTACGCTGATAAGACAATGGAGGGGTTAGAGTTCTATCTTTCAAGTGAAGTAGATAATATTGTTTATCTTATTTCCATGGCCAAGAAATCTTCTAACAAAGGGGAGCGTTCAGACTCTTTGAAAGTTCTTAATGCCGCTCAAAAACAAATTAATACTTTTGCTCTTCATAAACACCAGGAAACCCTATACCACGCCTTCCTTGATCACTTTAAGCATTATAACGATATAAACTCCCATAAAGTTTATGCAAGAAAACTGGTGGAGTATTATACAAAGAATCCTAAAGCGACCACAGAGTTAAAGGATGATGCTGTTGAGAAACTAAGAGGCGTTGCTGGTATTCTTCAAATTAAGCTTGCGCGTGATATGAAGAAAAGCAAAGTATCTTATGAGAAAAATGAGCTGGATCTGCTCTTGGCCTATTTTGATGACCTTATTCAAATTGACCCTAATAAAAAGGCTGAATACCTTTATTTCCAAGGGGAAAGCTTTTACTCTGTGAAAAAATATTTAGCTGCGGCTGATAGTTATGAAAAAGCTGCTCTAGAAGCTATTGCTAAGAAAGATACTGATTACTTAAAAAAGATTTTAAACTCACTCTTGGCCCTAAC
>CAYWMU010000075.1:0-11292 GCA_964459395.1 uncultured Bacteriovorax sp. | reverse complement strand
CTCTTTCAGAGAGGTAGTTTTCCATTGCAAGAAAACTCCTGAGTTTGATAAACGTCCTGATAATAGAGATGTTGACCCTAGCTGCTTCCTCGCTGCTTAAGACGCTTGACAGCATGGCAACACCTCCTTCTGTAAACACATACGGAAGATATCTCCGACCCCCATGCCTGTGTTTTGAGGTTCCAGATTGGAACCTCAAAGATTCTGCTTCTTCGGCAGTTAACTGAAACATGAAATCTTGAGGAAATCTTTCAATATTACGTTTTACGGCCTTGTTGAGGTTTTTAGTGAGTACTCCATAAAGCTCAGCAAGATCCGAGTCGATCATTACTTTGTGATTTCGAATCACATAAATCATATTTTCAATTTTAAGTAGTCTAATGTCATTCATAGTCTATCCCGATCCAAGTCACGCTATAACTCAGCTTTTATGAACAATAAAGACAAAGCAATGTCGATGAAATGTAGAATTCAGATATGAAATACAATGATGCATAAATTGTTAGGAGGTTCGTTTCTTTCTTCCTGGTTGAAGAAGAAAATAGTTTGTGAGTGATTAGTTGAATTGTGATTTTAAGTTGCTAGGTTTTTGTTTATGGTGCGCCCGACAAGATTCGAACTTGTGACCCCTACCATGTCAAGGTAATACTCTAACCAACTGAGCTACGGGCGCGCTGAGAGGTATCATTTTAAACAGGGCCAATATGGTTTGTCACTAGATAAGTTCATGACTTTGAGCGGAAACTTAGCTAAAATTCCAGGTCTATGATGAGGCTTGAGAGAAGATTTTTTCCTTGGATTCTACACCATGCTTGGGAATTCAAGTGGTATTACATGGGGGCCTTTACGTGCCTCGTGTGCTTACAGTTTCTGCAGGCCGAGATCCCTGAACGTATTCGTGTACTCACTGAGTTCATGCAAGAAGGCCGCTTTGGTGAGATCTCTGTTTGGGTCTTTGTGGGGCTTGCTGCTGGTATTCTTCTTTTTAGAACGTCATCTCGACTTCTTTTCTTTTTTCCCGCGCGAGTTCAGCAAAAACTTCTCCGATTAGAGCTTTTGAGTGTGATGGAAAAAGTTCCAACAACTCGTTATGAAAAGCAGGATCAGGGGCAGCTTTATCAAGTGCTCTATGATGACATTAACCAATTACGCGCATTTGTGGGGTTTGGGCTTTTACAGGTCAGTAATATTATTATCGCAGGAATGGTTCTCATTCCTAAGGTTAATCAGACTGATAGTTATCTGTGGCCTGCATTTTCTCCTTTGTTTTTTAGTATTGTGATTTTTTCGATCGTCACTTTATTCAATGAAAGAATCCTTGAGAGGATGCTTAAGAAAAAAACTGAGGTTCAGCAGTTTATTATTGAGTCCTATGAGGCGAAGCAAAGTATTAAAAACTTCCATCAGGAAGAGAATTTTATTCAAGGCTTTAAAAAGCTTTCAGCAGAAGAGTTAGGTCACTTCTTCAAAGTGGGAGTAGGGTATTCTTTTGCGAGTCCATATATTAAATTTGGTTTGGGGCTAAGTCTTTTGTGGGCAAGTATTCTCATTCGACAAAATGGTGGAACGACTTCCGATCTCGTCTTTTTCTCAGGATTCCTTTATCTCTTTATGGAACCAGTGATGTTTCTCTCATGGGTTGCCATTGTGTTTGTAGATGGGATTGTCGCTTGGAAGAGAGTAAGAGGATTATATTCCACACTGAGTACTGAAACGCCTACTGAGAAAGAATTTAGAAAATTAAAATTAGTAGAGGGACCGGAGACTTATCAAACCGAGTTATTCTTTTGGGACAATAAGGTTGATCTTAGTTTCAAGAAAGGGAAGTGGACTTGTCTTGTTGGAGAGACAGGTTGTGGTAAAACTTATTTACTATCAAGAATAGCCACTCAGTTTATATTACAAAACAAAACGGTTTCAATGGTTCAGCAGGAGCCTTACCTCTTCAATGATACCATCAGTGAGAACATTTTCTTAGGTAAAGATGTTAGTGAAGAGAAAATGAATCTTGCTCAAGAGCTTATTAGAGTTTTCCAATTAGATTCTCTTGAGTCAACGATGGAAGCAGTTCTTAACCTAGAAGTGGGTGAGAATGGTAAGCGTCTTTCAGGGGGACAAATGAAAAGAGTGGCCCTCGTACGCTCGCTTCTCTCTGGCGCTGATGTATTGATCTGGGATGATCCTTTCTCCTCGGTCGATATTATTCTTGAAAGAAGAATCATATCTAAAATTAAAAAACTTTTTCCAGAGACGACGTTTCTCATTTCTTCTCACCGTTTAACAACAGTGAGATTATCGGATGAACTTATTTTCTTGGAATCTCGGAAGAATATCGAAGTGTACGGGCCAGTTAGTGAAAAATTAAAGGATAAGAGAATTGAAGATTTCTTCGAAGAACAACTGGTGGACTTATCTCTATCTTAAAGAGAAGAGAAGTCTCATCATCGTTGTCTTTTTTAATATTATTATAACAGCGATCCTTGGGTTCTTTACACCCCAGGTGATCTCTGATTTCTATAATAATTTAAATAATGAAGATGGCTATCATCACTTCTTTACTGTGCTCGCGGTGCTTATCAGTCTTGAGTATATTAATCGTTTTGTTTTTCAACTCTGTACTCATCTCTATATTAGAAGTCTTCTTAATCATGTGAGAGTTCAAAGTTTCTCTCTTTGGCTTAAGGCACCTTTTAGAAATAATAAGAAAAAATCAAAGCATGATGAATATCCCATGGGAGAAGTTCTTGCTCGCATTATGAGTGATACAGATGCCATTAAAGAAATGGTGACCTCCGGAAGCTTTGGGATCTTTATTGATATTATTTTCGTTATCTCCTGTTTAATAAGTTTTTTAAGACTCAATTCTGAGACCGGTTTGGGATTATTTGTTGCAGAAGTCTTGGCCTGTATTTTACTTGTGAAAGGTTCAAGGGCCATGGCCGGATTATTTATGGATGTCCGAAAAATTCAGGGGATGATGGCCCGAGTGGTAACGGATCTCACTAGTGGACTGCGTGAACTCTTTTTTACTCCTCACAATAATTATGCCCTTAAAAAAGGGGATGATATTTTTGAGAAGTTTCTTAAAACTCAGTTGAAGGCCAACGTTTGGGACGCGAGCTATTATTCAGCTGCTGAATCTTTATATCCGATCTTGATTGCGATGGTAATGATCTTGGTTCCCCATTCAGAGATTACGGAAGTGGCGATTCTTGCTGCTTTGATTGACCTCATACAAAGATCCATTACTCCCATTAAAGAGATTGCTTCTAAGATATCAGTTATCACTCGGGGGAAAACTGGCGTTGATAGGATTCACCAATTCAATGAAAGCTTTGAAAGAGTAGAAGAGAAAAAGCATTATCGAGAGCTTTCTGCTGAAGAGTTGAAGTTTAATCTTGAGCACTTTCAGTATGAGCAGGGTTTTGAATTAAAAGATATTAAATTTGAACTTAAGCAAGGACAGATCCTGGGTCTTTTAGGGGAGAGTGGTTGTGGGAAATCCACACTTTTAAAACTCCTCTCAGGACAGTATCACTCTTTCAAGGGGAGTGTGACTCTTGATCAAGATCAGTTTAATGCAGAAAGAGAGGATGACTTAAAATCATTTTCAAATTACGTGAGCCTTGTCTCACAAGACTCTCATGTTTTCACCGAAAGTTTGAAGTTCACTATTGGTCTAGGAGTTGAAGAAGGGTTTGATGAGTTTTGAGAACTTGCCAAAAAATGGATTCCTTATTTAGAGAGATGGGACTTTGGCCCTGAGGATCGGATTAACTCGAAACAAATGAGCATGGGGCAAAAACAGCTTATCTCAGGTCTTCGGGCCATGTATCTTAAAAAGCCTGTGATTCTAATGGATGAGATTTCCAGTGGACTGGATTCAGACCTTGAATCGGCATTAAAAGACCTTATTCATTTCTTTCGTTCAAAAACTATGACAATAATTGTTACCCATCGCTTGGAAACTATTCTTAATTCTGACCAGCTGATTCTTATGGATAACGGGGAAATGGTGGCCAAGGGAAGCTTTGACCAGTTAAGAGGTCAGGAGAAGTTTGCTAGCTTTATGGAGCATCTTTAGTCCCTGAGTTTTTTGCTTCGTTTTTATTCTTTTATTTTTAAGTTAATATCAAGCAATAAATTTTTTATCAGGAGACCATATGAAAGTTTTGCAAGGCTTGTTAGGAGCTTTACTACTCACAAGTGCTATTTCATGTTCTAAAGGAAATTCTTCACCTTCTTATCTATTCAAACAGGCCCCAGCGCCAGGACTAGCTGCCAAAATTGGCGATAGCGAAATTACTAATAAAGAGCTTATAGACGGTATTGAATCAGAAATTTATGAAGCTGAGGCAAAAGTTTTTGAGCTTAAATTTAACAAACTCAAATCAATCATTCTTCAACGCCTTATGGATGCAGATTCTCGTAAGAAAAATATGAGTAATGATGAGTTCCTTGATAAGTACATTGCTAAAGATGTGAAGATTACTGATAAGGAAGTGGAAGCTTTTATTAAGCAACAAAACATTCCGAGTGAGCACATCAATGATCAAGTTAAGGAAAAGATCAGCAACTATTTAGCAATGGAGCGTAAAAAAGAAGCCGTTGATAAGTGGATAGCTGATCAAACGAAAAAATCACCAGTAGAAGTGTATATTCCGAAACCACGTCGCCCGACCTTTGATGTTAGTGTCGGTAATGCTCCAACTTTTGGACCTAAAACCGCCAAGGTTACCATCATTGAATTTTCAGATTTTCAGTGCCCTTTCTGTGCTAAAGGGGCAGATGTTTTAACTGAACTTAAGAAAAAGTATGGTAACAAAATTCAAGTAGCGTTTAAGAATTATCCACTGCCTTTTCATAATCATGCAGAAATAGCAGCGGTAGCTGGTCTTTGTGCTAATGAGCAAAGCACAAATCACTTCTGGAAAATGCATGATGAAATGTTTAAGAATCAAGATTCTTTATCCGCTTCAGGACTTAAGAAACTTGCTAAAAATGCAGGCCTTAAAATGGAAGCTTTTGAGAAATGTTTAAGTGAGAACAAGTATATTGATCAAGTTAAAGCTGATATGGAAGAGGGGAAAAAGATTAATGTTAAATCTACTCCTACTTTCTTTGTTAATGGTCAGCTGATCGCAGGGGCCCAACCCCTAGAAGTTTTTTCTCAACTAATCGACGAAGAACTCGCTAAATAAGATAGAAATACTCTGGTATTTAACAGGCCTTGGGCAAATCAAGCAAGATTTACCCAAGGCCTTTTTGATTTAGTGACATGCTATACTTTTGAATGACCCCTTAAGGGTAAAGGGAAAACTTCTATGAATAGTCTTGATTACGCTAAACAACTTGCTAAAGATCGCACTTATTACCGAGATACGGTAGCTAAAACGAATGAAGCTACTAAAAAGAAAGTAGAGCATCTTGAAGATCAGCATAGTCATATTCAAAAGAAGATGAAAGAAAATCATATCAGGGATGTCGCAGAATTAAATTCTGATTATAAAGACAATATCCAGAGAGTTCAGGAGAGAACTGCTAAAGCACTTGAAAATAAGAAAGAAGTTTATGCAGAAAATCTCAAAGAGCAGCAAGAGAACTTCGAAAAGAGTGCAGAAATTCAAAGGAAAGATTTTAGTAAAAGATTGGGAGATATTCGTTCAGCTTATACTAAGTCGGTTGAGTCCTTAGAAGAGACAAACAAGGATATCCAAGACGCTCAGAAAAAGCGCTATGACTCGAGTGTCTCTAGCGTTAGAAAAGATAGTGAGAACAAGATAAGAGATTTCCAGGAGAAGGTTGCACGCTCTGGAGTAAATCTTAAAGATCAAACAAGAAAAGAGAAAGAGCAGTTAGTTGAGAGTCATGAACAACGTATGCATGATACTCAAAGAAATCATTCTACAGAAATTCAAAGCATCAAAGATCAAATGAGCTCTGATCTTCGTAAGGTTAAGACTGCACATGAAGATACGATGGAGCAGACTAATCGCTATCATAATGACAAAATAGATCGTTTACAGTCTTCATATGCTGATCGTTATCAAGCTCAAGTAGAAGACTTCTCTCAGAAAACTGAGCAAAATAACGAACAGACCAAGATCAATAATCACAAAACAAATAAAGAGCACCAAGAAAAGTTAGCTCAGGTTCAAAGCGACTTTAATAAGAAGCTTCGTTTTATGGAAAACGAAAAAAGAAGAAGAGACAATGGATCAGGAGAGCTTGCCGAAGTTGTAAATGCTCAACAAGGTTTAACTGATAAGGCCATTGCAAATAATAAGTACAAACGATTAGCTTCTCAATTCAAAGAAGCTCAGGCCAATTATCAGCAACGGGCAGAGAAAGATTTAGAAGGCTATAAGACAACCTTGGAGCAAGAAGCATCAAATGCAGTTGCTCTTAGAGAGAGAAAAGTTAGAGAAGCAGAGGTTGAGAAATTAAAGACTGTCGCAAACGAGCGAGAAAAGGCATTAGAAAAGATAAGCCTAAAAGAAGAAGTTAATCGTTTAGATAAAGCGCAACATGAAAGACAATTGATGCTTGAAAAAGATGGGGCGCAAAACCGCATCTCAAAATTAAAAAATAATTACAATGAGTCATTGAATGACCTTGAGCAAAAGAATATGGCTTCAGTTGAAGCGATGAAAGAAAGTCACCTTCAGGATAAGAACGAATTCATTAAGAAAATGACAGAAGCTCGTAATGATGAAATTTTTAATCTGAAAAGAGAATTCTCTGCAACAATGGATAGAATGATTCAAGATTACGAGAATCGTTTGAGTAAATATGAAAGAGATAATGAGTATCTGAAACTCACATTCAATCAAAAGATAAACGATATTACTCAGCAGACTGATAAAAAACTTGCTGAGCAAGCGAATCTTTATAACCAAAAGAAAGAAGCAGATACTAAATCTGCTAAGTTACTCATGGATCAACGAGAAGCAGCACTCAAAAGAGAAAGAGATCAACTGATTGCAAACTTCCAAAAGAAACTGGATAAAACTCAAGTTGAGAATAATTCAAAATTAAAGTTGATCACCAATGAATATGAAGCTAAGTTAAAGGAATTAAAAGCTTCTACTTCTCAAGAGATAGCTCTTAAAGATAGTCAGCATCAGATAGAGCAACAGCGTGTGAAAGAGGCCTATGAAGCAGAGAAGGCGAGATTAGTTTCAAGTTTTGAAAATCAAATCGAGTCTATGAAGAAAGGGCATCAGCAGCAACTGGATTCGATGGGGCAGTATAAGCGATTAAGTTAATTTAACCCCTAACAAAAAGATGTCACCTTATGAACAGACGCCGCGCCAAAATCTTGGCCACCATCGGGCCAAGTTCCAATTCAATTGAAATGCTAGAAAAACTCATTCTTGCAGGAATGAATGGAGCTCGCATTAACATGTCCCACGGAACTTATGAAGGGCATGAACAATCAATCAAAAATATTCGTAAAGCTTCTGAGAATACCAAAAAAGAAGTTGCGATTCTTCTTGATCTGCAAGGACCTAAAATCAGAGTTGATAAACTCCCAGCTCCTTTAGAATTAAAAGAAGGAGAAGAGTGGGTTATTGGGCCAAGTGATGTCCAAGACAAGTACCCTGAATACTCTTCACGATTCATTCCTACTGTTTATAAAGAACTCGTCTCTGATGCAAAAGTTGGAGCTAGGATTCTTTTCGATGATGGTCTTCTGGAAGCAGAAGCGATTGAGAAAGATCGTGATGTTTTAAAAATTAAAATCATTATTGGCGGGGAATTAAAGTCCAATAAAGGGATTAACCTTCCTAATATAAAAGTTTCAGCTCCAAGTTTTACTGATAAAGATCGTGAAGATCTTATCTTCGGACTCAAACAAGGCGTAGACTATGTAGCGCTAAGTTTTGTGAGAACAGCGGAAGATATCTTAGAAGTAAAAGCACTTCTTCATGAGATGAAAGTTAACATCCCTCTCGTTTCAAAAATTGAGAAGCCGGAAGCAATTGAGAACATCGAAGAAATTATTAAAGTTACAGATGTGATCATGATTGCTCGAGGAGATATGGGAGTAGAGGTCGGAAACCACCTCGTACCAAGCATTCAAAAGAAAATTATTCAACTTTGTAATGCTGCTGGAAAACCAGTGATCACAGCAACTCAAATGCTTGAGAGTATGATTACAAACTCTCGTCCGACTCGAGCAGAGGCATCTGATGTGGCCAATGCTATTTGGGATGGAACTGATGTTGTAATGCTTTCCGCAGAAACAGCTTCAGGAAAGTATCCTGTTGAAGCTGTTACAACAATGGGGCAGATCATTCTTGAATCTGAAAGGAATCCAAAAGAAAGACCTCTACTTCGTAATATGGATCTTAATTCAGTTACAGCTTCTATTCAGGTTGCAGCAAGTATTATTGCTGAGAAAGTAAAAGCTCGCTGGATTGTTTCCATTACAGAAGGGGGGAATTCTTGTTTAAGAATGACTCGCTTTAGACCAAAGACACCAGTGCTTGGAGTAACAAGTTCGATTAATGTGGTAAGAAAGATGTCTCTTTATTGGGGTATCACTCCATACTACTTCAATATCTATGGGAACGCAGATCTTTCAAAGCTTGGAATCCTTCTTATTGCAGAATTGAAGAAGAAGGAGCGTCTCTTTAATGGTGATAAGATCGTAATGACCGTGGGAGATGGGAAATTCTTCCGTCAGGGAACGAATAACTCTATTCACGTAGAAATTATTAAAGACGTAAAGAAGGCCATCGAAAACACTGATCAGGACTCAATCCAGGAGGTGTCTTTCGACCAGGGAAAGCTCTTACTTGACACACAGATCTGCGCTTCATGCCAGGCGTGTGTCACGGTTTGTCCATTTGAAATTTGGAAGCCGTCAGAAGAGAACAATAACGAGACTAGAATTGATCCGAATGTGGCCCACTTATGTCGACTCGATATGGCCTGCGTAGAGGCCTGTCCTACTGGAGCCATCGAGATCATCCCTAAATCCTTATGAGTCTATTTTCAAAAGAGTTACTTGATTCCTTGGGTGTCCTCGAATGGGGATACACTGAGGAGTCAGTTCCTTCTTCTTTTGATAGGTTCCTCAAATGGTCGAAGGAGGATGCTGGAGAGTTAAAGTATCTTCAGGATCATCGTCGAGACCTTAGAAGTGATATCAAAAAAGTTTATCCAGAGTTTGAATCAGCTCTTGTTTTCCTTTTTAGTTATCAAGAAGAAAAAAAATATCAGTTGAGTAGAAACAACTTTGATATTGCAGGGTATGCAGTAGGTTTTGATGGCGAGGACTATCACTTTGAGATAGCAAGACGTCTGAAAATTCTTTTTAACACTCTTCTTCTTACAAACTCAGAATTTAAAATTTCCCTAGATGTACAACCGATACTCGAACGAGACCTGGCCTATCGAGCAGGTCTTGGTTGGTTTGGTAAAAACTCCATGCTCATCTCTCGTGAGCACGGAAGCTACTTTCTTATTGGATCTCTTCTTCTCAATCAAAAACTTGATATTGAAAAAAAAGAACTCTCTCCTGATCACTGTGGTAAATGCTCTTTGTGTATTGATGCTTGTCCAACCTTAGCCATTGATCCTACCTCTAGAACGGTTAAGGCCGATCTCTGTCTTTCAACGTTCACGATTGAAGTGATGAGAGAAGCCACTCCTCCTCCTGGTTACGAAAAGAGTAGGGGCGAAATTTTTGGTTGTGATATCTGCCAAGATGTCTGTCCTTGGAATAAAAAACTTCTGAAAACTAAGGATATAAAAGAATTCATGAGTGTTCGCTCTCTTCGCTTCATTGAATGGCTTCAGCGGGATCCACAACTTATCATTAACGAATTAGAGATGATGAGTAAGCGAGGTGTGAAAAAGTTCTTTCAAGGGACAGTGTTTGAGCGGCCGGGGAAAATGGGTTGGATTAAGAATCTTAAAGCAAAAATTAGAATTTAAGCATTTTCCATATATAGGAATCTGACTTTTGGTGAGGATCTGGTGAGTTTATAACTCCTGAAATAATTCCTGTTTCTGTAAAAATAAAGTTCCGAGAAGATAGTGCGTATTGGACGCTGAAATCAATATCATCAGAAGAAGATTCGTTGAATTGGTGTCCTTTTATAAGATCACCGTTAGGATCATATCCAGTTTTTGTTCACCTAAGTTTAATCGGATTTTCTTAATAAATTCTTAAGTAATGGCGTCTATTTCCAACCAAAATGATTCTTCAAAAAAGCATAGAGATGAGGAGCTGCTCCTCCCGGTTCATGGTGAGGAAGTCTTTTCGGTGCTTCACTTGTTACAGCGTTGCCTTTGGCCTCTAATACTTCCGTAAAGGCCTGCATACCACCTCGTCCTACTACAAGATCATCTTCTCCAGTAATCAAGTGGATTCTTTGATTTGAGATCGTCATATTTTCTTTTTGCTCTTTTAGCCAAGCAAAGACCGCTTTCGTATCTAAGGTAGGGCTCACCAGTTGTCGTCTGATAGATAGTGTCTTTTCGTAAAAAGAAGTTTCAAAAAGGTGAGTTGATTGATGCTGACTGATTCCGATACCGACACCCACGGCAATTCTTTTTAATTGAGAAAATTGTGGAAGCTCAAGGGCCCTGATGGCGCTGTAGGCCCCGAGAGAATGTCCGCCTAGTATAAGGGATTGGCATTGTGTAAAGTTTCCAAGACCGAGCTTTTGTTCCATTAAATGGCCAAGTCTTTCAAAGGCAACTGCAAACAGTTCATGGAGATGGTTTTTGAAGTCCTCAAGAGATTCTACTTCATTAAAGCTACCAAGATAGTGCCCGGGCTGATCGAAGATAATACAAGGAACTCCTGCTTCACTCATGCGGGTGGCCCAATTTAAACAATCTCCCTTGTGACTCGTATAGCCATGCGTGAAAATTGCCCATTCAGAACGGGCCTCCTTAGAGGGAATGAACGCCAAAGCATTAACGGTACACCACGGAAGAGACAATTCTGTAGTAATAACTTGGGCAAGCATGACTATCCTTAAAAAAATCTTTAATTAACTGTAAATACTCGTTGACGAAAACGCTTTGAAACATTAACTTAAAGATCACTTTTTTAGAAGTAAACTTTTGATTTCGATATGCCCGCTTAGCTCAGTCGGTAGAGCAAAGGATTGAAAATCCTTGTGTCCGTGGTTCGATTCCGCGAGCGGGCACCATAAAAAGCCTCGTAGTAATACGGGGCTTTTTTTTTATTTCTCCAAAGAATCCTTAATAAGAGATTCTTCTCCCTTAATGGTGGAACACACCGCATCCATTCACTGACAGGCATAG
>CAYWMU010000074.1:0-11304 GCA_964459395.1 uncultured Bacteriovorax sp. | reverse complement strand
TTGAAATCGATCGAGATCTTGATCGCAGCAATACTTTAGGTTCAGCTTACTTCTCTCATAAATTATCCCATGAGATTTATGAATTCTCTTATGGTGCCAGATTTGATCATCACCAGCGCTTTGGAGAACTTTTCACTTATTCTATTTCTCCTGCCATTAATTTTGGCGAGGTGAATGTGAATTACCTCTATGCCACCGGCTTTAAGGCCCCGAGTCTTTATCAGCTCTATGGCCCTCCCATCTACGGCTTTCCAGTGGGAAACCGCGATCTAGAAGCAGAGGAGAGTGTCTCTCATAGTTTGAATGTTTCTTGGGCAAACAGACTAGGGGAGCTCAATATGAGTTTCTTTAGAAATCAATATAAGGAACTCATCACCTATTCGATGCAAGGTTATCTCAATCAAGAGCAGTTCAGAGTGGAAGGTGTAGAGCTAAGTTTTAAAGGAAGAATTCGTGATCTCGATTATCGACCTTATCTCACGATCCAACATTTTAAAGAGAATAAGTCCCATCTTCTTCGTCGTCCCGAAAACTTCTGGGGACTTGATCTCTCCTGGCAAATGAATCACGCCATGAAACTTTGGTCTAAGTTCGAGTATCGCGGAAAGAGTTTTGATAATGATGAGAGCGGAAATAAAACTAAACTTTCAGGATATGAAAAAGTAGATTTAGGGATGAGTTATAGCTGGAACACGCAGCACGAGCTGGCCCTAAAAGTGAATAACATTTTTGATCGTGACTATGAGCAAGTTTACGGGCTGAGTGTGATGCCTCGAAGTTTTATGATTGAGTGGAGCGGGAAACTCTAATCACCTTTCTTAAATACACAAGACCCACCATAATCTCCATCATGCTCTTCGATTTCATCGATGAGGGAATCTTTGTAGGCCTTAATTTCGTCTTCTGAGAGTCCTAGAGAATGGGAAAGAGTATCGGAAAGGGTAGGCTTATCCACATGAACATCAAGCCCCATCTCCTCTAAGGAAGCGGCCAGAGCATAGGCCTGGTCGATTTGATCGAGATCAAATTCCTGTAGAGTTGTGCCGCTGTTCTGTTCGAGGACTCGAATTTTTAACTTTTCTTTCACCATGGGCCAATGGTAGAAAGCTTTAGTCTTGATGTCAAAGGAAGCTATGATGGGCCTTATTTTTTGGATTGATGAAAACACCTTTGCAACTTCACTTACTCAAAAAGCGCTGTTGTCCCAAGGTCTTGATTTTTATACAATTCCTAGCGCTAAGGACTTTGCTTATTTAATTGAGGATCTCAAGCCTCAAACGATTGTTATTGAATCGAAAACGGTCCTCAAAGATTTATCAGTTTTTAAAGAGCAATATGAATCTACTTCTCATTTTTTCGGCGCCAAAATAGTGGTGATTGGCCCTCGTTCAGAATTCGACTTTCTCGATAATATTGTGGCGACTCTGGAACTTCCTATAAATCCTTTTCAGTTAAAAGAATTCTTTTCCAAAATCTAAATTGAGCTTAAGCTGTATCCATGAAAGATAAAATAATTTGGATCGGATTGGTCTTAGGAATTCTGATCTTCGGACTTACTATTTACTTTAGAAGTGGAGCTTTCTAGAACATCATGCTTTCGCGCTTGAGGTTTTCTTTCCGATTGGGATACAAAAAAGCTACTGAGTCTCTTGTCTATCACTGATAACAAAACATCAACAAGTTCATGATAGTGAGTATGAATCCACTGGGCCGAGAAGTGATTAGGTACTTCTAATAATAAAACATTGTGAGAAATGATCAGAGGTTTAATATCTTTAAACCACTGATGATGAATTTCAGGGCCAAGAATATCGCAAAGCTGCTCAGAAAGAATGGACCAAATATAAGAAGCTTTTACTACTGGGTGGGCCAGGTTGATGTTCTTGTCATTTAGTCTTGCTTGTTTTCCGGGCCAGCGATTCTTGAGGCTTGATTTTCTTTTAATCACTCTAGTTTTCTTCATGGGACAGAAAGCTTATTGATTTTTACTCACAGACACAAGTCTTTTTAACTATTAAAATGATTTTGCTCCCATTCTTTAGATTCATGAGGAGCAAGCACATACTGATTTAAACCCAAATTCTTAAAAATAAAATCAGGAATTCGAATTCTATAAAAAATCCCTTGTTCATGACTTGTCATTTTTATGATGTTGGCATTCGCTCGAAGCTTTGATTGAGATTCTCCATCTTCATAGGGAATAAAAAGATCGTAGTGGTCTTGTTGAGATAAGAAGAAATTAATAATGTGATTTCTTAAATTCTTTATATCTTCTTCATCAAAACTTGAAATGAGAAAAGAGTCTGGATAATTTCTCATGATAATTCGAGCACGAACAGGATCATTGAGAAGATCTTTTTTATTAAATACAATAAACTGTTTCTTTTCATTTAGCCCTAGTTCAGAAAGAACTTCTTTAGTCACTCGGAGCTGTTTTTGATAATTAGGGTCAGAGATATCACAAACAATCACCAAAAGATCAGCTTCTTGAGCTGACTCTAGGGTTGTTTTAAACCCTTCGATTAAGGTGTTAGGAAGATTAGAAATAAACCCAACGGTATCAATCATAATCATCGGTGGCTTTGAGTCAGGATTGAGAGTTCGAAAAGTCGAATCGAGAGTAGCAAATAGTTTATTTTCTTCCAACACACTCACTCGACATAAGCGGTTCATGAGTGAAGACTTTCCAGCGTTGGTGTAACCCACTAAAGCCGCTGTTACAGCTTGATTTTGGCGTTTCTTACGTTGCTGCTCACGTGAGCGTTGAACTTCCACAAGCTGCTTTTTGAAGAGTTCTATACGCTCTCGCACCATACGACGGTCAAGCTCAAGTTGCTGCTCTCCTTCTCCTCCTACAGCACGTCCTCCACCACGTTGTTTGGTGAAGTGACCCCACATAGAAGTGAGACGAGGAAGAAGGTATTGGAGTCGAGATATTTCAATTTGAATCTTTGCCTCACGAGTTCGGGCGTGGTGAGCAAAAATCTCAAGAATAATAGTGTTACGGTCTACAACTTCAAGACCGGTAATTTTTTTTATATTTCTTAATTGCGAAGCCGTGAGTTCGAAGTCAAAAACAAGAATGTTTGACCCCTCATCTCGAGCAAGCTCGGCAATCTCTTGAAGCTTTCCGGCCCCAAGCATGGTAGCAGGATCAATACTTTTTCGATTCTGGACATACTCTTCACCATCAATGATTCCGAGAGTTCTTAGAAGCTCTCTTAACTCTTTAAGAGAGTTATTTGTTTCTAATTCAGTGCTGTGATGTTCAAATTTCTCACACACAATCGAAACTAAGGAAGCCTTCTGGTCGAGAGGAAGTTTGTAATCTTCGAAATTCATTTAAGCTCCACTTGAATATTATCAAGAAGACGAGTTGTACCCATGCGGTAAACCGCAAGGATCGTTATTATTTGTGAGTTTGAGATATCTTCACTTAAAGTGAGATGATCCCTCATTGTTAAATAATCCCACTGAGGATCTTTAAGTTTTTCTTCAACGAGTTTTTGCGCCAGTGGAATATTGTTTTTAAGTCCGTTTAAAATATCACGAATTTCATTAAGAGTATTAATGATGAATAAGGCATCCTGTTTTTCTTCTTGAGTTAGATACTGATTGCGACTAGAGAGGGCTAGGCCTTCTGGAGTGCGAATAATAGGCATCCCTACAATTTTGATATTTAACTTCTCTTGTTTTACCATCGCGGAAATAACGGCCCATTGCTGATAGTCTTTCAAGCCAAAGTAAGCTGTTTGTGGGTTAACGAGTTCAAAGAGACGATAAACCACTGTGGTCACCCCATCAAAATGTCCGGGGCGAATTTCTCCTTCAAGAATTTCAGTGATCCCCTGAACTTTAATGGTCTTATCAAAACCTTTATAAACTTCATCCACCGATTCGGGAGCAAACACCACAAGGATTTTATTTGGGTGTTTTTTTAACTCTTCTTTGAGAAGAGAGAGATCATTCTCTAAAGTTCGTGGATACTTACCAAAATCTTCTAGAGGCCCAAATTGTTTAGGATTAACAAATATGGAGAAGTAGACCACATCATAGTCGTTAAGGGCCTGAGAAAGAAGGGAGATGTGCCCAGCATGGAGATTTCCCATGGTAGGAACAAATCCTACTTCTTGATGCTCAGCTCTCGTATGGATAAGTTCATTTTGAGTTTTACAGAGGATAATCACAAACTTTCACCTTCAAACCAAGAAACAAGTTTTTGACCAACTTCTCTTTTAGTAAGAGGAATTGGACCTAGAGTGTTTTCTTGAGTCACAAAATAGTAGGTTCCACTTTCTGTTTGAAAACCTTCTACTTGATTACTTCCCACAAGACCATTGGCGACTTTATTACCCACCATAAGGTCAACGGGCTTTCGGTTCATTTTCTCTCTGAAAACTTCTTCGGTTGTTTCTGTTTCAGCTGCAAAGCTAACCACTTTTTGAGTAGGCTTTTTTAGAGTTAATACTTCTTTTAAAATATCTGCGGCTTGCCTGAATTCAAGGGCATTTGTCATGGATTCTTTTTTGATTTTATTTCCGGCCGGCTCAAACTCAATATCAGCGATGGCCCCTGTTGAAATATAAATATCTGCATTAGGGAAATGAGTGAGAGCATTGTCTCTCATGATTTTAGTGGTAGGACTTTTAATGAGAGTGAACCCCGGATGAAGGATAAGTGTGTTCACCTCATCAGTGCATTGGTGACCGGCCAATAAAATAACCTCGTGACCTTTTTTTAGGAATTCCTTCGCAACCGAAATTCCCATCTTTCCACTTGATGGATTAGTGAGGTAGCGAACAGGATCAAGAGGTGCGGCCGTAGCTCCTGCAGTGATGACAGCTTTTTTATGAGTTTGTAAATTAGGAGTGAAAGTCTCGACCAGATCTACCACCGCATTCACTTCAGGAAATTTACCTTCACCAATATCTCCACAGGCAAGAAGTCCGGAAGCAGGATTAATAACGAAAGTAGTACTTTGAGTTATTTCTTTTATGTTTTTTTGATTCTTCTCATTATTCCACATCTGAGTATTCATGGCAGGGAAGAGAAGTGTTGGAAGACTTCCCCGTGCGATAAAGACACTGGCAAGAAGATCGTTGGTAATACCTAAGTTGAGTCTTGAAAGAGTATTTGCCGAAAGTGGAGCAATGACTAGCTTGTGGGCCCACCTTACAAGTTCAATGTGTAGAACATTCTGGTCCTTAGAAAGCTTTGAAAGATTGAAGTCATCCTGAGGAAGATAAACATTCTCTGCTCCCAAAAAACGGTAAGTATTGGGCTGAATAAATTCGAGGGCCCCTTGAGTTAAAATAACTTTTACCTGATGTCCGTTTTTTACAAGGGCGCGAACAATATCATAGCTCTTATACGCGGCGATAGAGCCAGTAACCGCCAGTAATATATTCATAAAAGTTCTACCTGAGTGCTCATCCAGTAAACGAGAGCTTGATGAATAAAATGTGGAGCAATGATCACCTGAGAGGAGCTTTGAGTCTGACTCCATTCTTTCCACAGGTTATCTCTTCCACCAGTAATAATAATTGTTTCAAGTTTATATTTATCAATTAATTTCTCTGCCATTGCACAAAAGGCATGATAACCACCACTCATGGCTTCATCAGTTGTGTGGGGAAGCTCAAAATTAAAACTCTCTGAAAGAGGAGTGTCCCGTAAGTTTTCTCCATCACCAAAAGTTGTTAAGTACTTTTCATAAGATGGGATAATATATCCGCCAATAAATCCTTCCGGCGTAACCACATCCATGGTGAGATAAGTTCCCGCATCAATAATGAGCGTAGGCTTCTTTAAATTTTTATAAGTCCAAAAAGCATTAATGAGTCTATCTTCGCCAAGTGTTTTGGAGTAGTGAACCGGCATTCCAGCAAAACGATCACCTCTCCAATAATCTTTAATTCTTGTAAGAAGATACCCTTGTGATTGAAGATTGAAGAGTTCTTCCTCATATTGTTTAACTTCACTAAGGATAAGTTGAGCATTATGTGGGGAAATATCGTGGACCTGGGCCTTGCTCGCTAATTCATGTAATGGAACAACTTCTAGTAATTCCCATTTGCCTTCTTCTTTTCTAAAAAGACCGGCATGGGGATGTGAGTTTCCAAAATCAAGACTGATCAATGAGTGCTTCATTATTTTCTCTGTTCATTTAAGTATGTTTGAATAAGGCTTTTCTTTTGCTCAAACATATCTGCAATCGGAGTGCAGAATTTGGGAGGACGATTAGGCCCTTCTTTAAGAAGGTCGTTAATGACTAGGACCTGACCATCGGTTCCGGCACCTGCTCCAATTCCAATGGTTGGAATAGAGATGCTGTTGGTAATTTTCTGAGCGAGATCTTTTTCTACCATCTCTAAGACTACTGAAAAAGCTCCAGCCGCTTCAAGGGCCTTGGCCTCATTGATTAAACGAGTTGCTGAGTCTTCATTTTTTCCATGAGTATAGTAGCCACCTAATTGATGAACCGATTGAGGGGTAAGACCAATATGACCCATAATAGGAATACCATTTTGAGTGAGTCTTTCGATAAGTTTTAGCTGGTAAGGATAGGCCCCTTCAAGTTTTAGGGCCTGAGCCCTGGTTTGTTGAAAGAGAGTAATCGCATTTTTTACACCAGAACTGATTGTTCCATAAGAGCCAAAAGGAAGATCAACAACGAGAAACTTATCCGGGGCTCCACGACGAACGGCCTTTGAAAAAATCATCATTTCTTCCAAAGTAACTTCAACAGTGGTTTCATAACCAAGCATAACGTTGCCGAGACTGTCTCCCACCAGAATGATGTCGAGATCAGTTTCGTTAAGCATCTGGGCCGTTTGGAAATCATAACAAGTCAGCATTTGAAGATTTTGATTCTTAGCTTTCTTGATATCTCTCAATGTTAGAGCTTTCATTTCTCACCTTATTGTTAACTGCATCATAAAAAATAATTAGGTCATTCTTAGTGTGCAAAGTTATCATGTTCACTTGAGGGTAGCCAACTCTAAAGGGGGCGTTTAATGCAATCTAATAGGTCTTTTTTGTATGGAGAGTCAGTCTTTACCACTGCTATGCTGGTGAATGGAAGAGTCCTATTTTTTTCAAGTCATTTAGAACGTCTATTAAAAGGGGCCGATTTTCTTTGGGGCCCATTTTCAGTAGATGAATTAGCGAACCTCAAGGAAAGAATAATAAGCTTTCTACCTAAAGATATAGAAAGTAACGGTTTAAGAATTACTCTAAGTTACCAAGATCAAAATAGAATGATTTTAAGGAATCAGTTCGATTGCCATGCTATTGAAATTGATTATTTAGCTTTTGATAGGGGGAATAAGCAAGCTGCTAAGTTAAAATCCATTCAAACCGCCGATGAACAAAATCTTCTTCCTCATTTTTTGAAGAATTCCCGTCGGGCCCAGCAGACATTGATGTATTTCAAAAGTGGATACCTAGATAACTCGGAAAGCCTCCTTCTTTGTGGGCCGGAAGATGAGGTTTTTGAGAGTTCTTGGGCAAATATCTTTGCCGTCAAGAACAACACTCTTTATACTCCTCCTTGTGGGGGAAGTGTTCTTTCAGGAATAATGAGAAGTAAAGTTCTTGAGTATCCTTCCCACCAATTTAGTGAAGTTAAGGAAGAAACTTTCGACTTGGGTTGGCTTAAGAGTTGTGACTTTGTGTTTTTAACAAATGCTCTTTGGGGAGTTATTCCGGTTCAGAAAATAGATAGCACAAATTTTAATTTGCCTGTTGAAGAGTTTTTTAAATTTGAGAAGGCCATTTTAGATGAAGAAATTAAAAGTTAAATGTCCCAATTGTAAAAAAGAATTTAATTACTATGAATCAGACTTTCGTCCTTTTTGTTGTGAAAAATGTCGTTTAATAGATCTTGGTCAATGGTTCAATGAGTCTTATACCGTTCCTGTGCATAAACTTTCTGAAGAAGAACAAGGTGAACTTGAAAAAGTGATAATGGATGAAAAAGATTAATATCAATAACACTCAGAAGTTAATTGAAAGCTGGGCCTATGAATGTGGGGAAATATTAAATAATTATTTTTATAAATCTTTGAAGCACCCCTTGAAGGTTATTGATAAAGGAAGCTTGGGACTTGCTACTGAAGCTGATTTAAAAAGCGAAGCCTTCGTTATAAAAAAAATTAAATCACATTTTCCTGATCACGAAATCCTTTCAGAGGAAGATTCGTTTAATGAAGGAAGGAATATTCGCTTTGCTTCGGGACAATATCTTTGGCTTATTGACCCTTTGGATGGAACAAATAATTTCTACAATAAGCTCTCTTTCTTTTGCGTAAGCATTGCTCTTTATTATGAAGACAAACCTCTAATTGGAGTGATCTATAATCCTGTTAGTGGTGAACTTTTCAGTGCCCAGTCTGGAAAAGGGGCTTACTTCACTCGATTTATTCGTGAAAAGAAGATTCGTACTAAGTTAGTACCGCAAAAAAAGAAGACCATCGGGGAAGCTCTTCTCTCCGCTAATTCCCGTAAATTTTCTCCGGCAATACTAAACAACTTCGCTCAGCTTCGAGCCATGCGTCGCTTTGGCTCAGCTGCCTTGGAATTAAGTTATGTGGCCGCAGGTCTTCTTGATGCTTATTGGGAAAAAGGTCTAAAACCTTGGGATATGGCAGCTGCTGCAGTTATTTGCCAAGAAGCCGGGGTCAAGATCACTCAGCAAAATGGAGAAGACTTTGATCCCTTTGCAAAGACGGTGCTTGCTAGTCAGGTTTCTATCTACGAAGAAATAAGAGGGCTCATCTAGTAAAAAGCTTCTTTGTTTTGACAAGGATCGCCTTGGGTAAGATAATATTTTTATTAGGTTAAGTGCTCATTAAATGGGCTTCATAATCCATGGAGGGGTTGTGTGGATGTTTTGATAAATTACTTGGATAAATTTGGCCCTGAATTACTTGTTATTCAATTCGGGCTTCTCATTATTTTATCTACACTCTTTCTATGGCTTTGGTTTTCTAATCGCCGAAAGTATCATAATTTAAAGCACGTCATTCCAGCTAACGTGGTGAAGAACTATCTTGATTCAATCATACAAAACTCTACCGCTTTAAAATCTTCTCTTTTTAGAGGAGGTGGGCAAGACCTTGATAGTATCCCATCGGTAATGCCACTCGGTCAGCTTGGTGGTGGTGAGAACGTTGCAGTTAGCGGTGCTCCTTCTGCTCAGGTGCTAGAAGAGTTGGCCGAAAAAAAGGCCTTGATAGCTTCTTTAGAAGCTCAGCTATTAAGTGCTAAAACGGCCGGAACAGAGTTTGAAACAAAAGCTAAAAGCTACCATAAAGATCTCGCTGTTGCTTTAGAAAAAATAGCTGAACTTGAATCTCAATTAGAAAACTCACCAACAGATCAACCTCATGATGATTCTCAACTTAAGACTGAGCTTGCCGCTGTCACTAAAGAGAGAGACGAGCTACTCGAGAGATTAAGAGAATTTGAAGTTATTGCAGATGATCTTGCTAACCTAAAACGTCTTCAACAAGAAAACGAACAACTTAAAAAATCTCTTGGTGCCACTCCAGAAGTTGCCGCAGCTACTCCTAAAGAAGAAGTTCTTCAAGCTGAAGTGAGTGAGCTACTAGAGCAAGTTTCAGAAGCCGTTGCAGAAACTTCTGATTCGGATATGTCTTCACTTGATGAATTCTTATCCGAAGGGGAGATGACTCCGGAAGAGAAAGAAATGCTAGCTGCTATGAATGAAGAAGCTCCTGCATCAGAGAAGAAAGAGGAAAAACCTCTTGCGAATGATGATTTACTTTCTGAATTTGAAAAGATGTTAGGTTAATTATGAAAATAATTTCTTCTCTCGTCTTTCTAGGACTTCTCACCCAAGTTAGCTATGGAGCTGTTGGCAAAATAGCTGTACAAAAAGAAGAGAAGAGAACAACTCTTGAAAAATCAGATATCGTAAAGCTTGAAAGATTTGAAACAATGTTTCGAATGGATCCCAAAACTCCAGGTCTTTTCAAGGCCATGAAAAAAAATGCTCTCAACTATAAACAGAAAATTGTCCCTACACTTATTAAAGTGATGAAAGATGATAAGTTTCCCGATCAAAATCGCTGGCATGCAACCATGCTCTTAGCTCAGGTGATGGGTACAAAATCATCAGCCTTTATTGCTAAATTTAGTGAACATCCAAATTGGATGATGAGGCTTGCTTCATTGAAAGCTCTTCTAGGTCTTAGGCAAGACTCTTACCATGCGGTTTATTCTCGTGCGCTAAAAGATCCCTCTTTAATCGTTCGAATTCAGGCTTTAGATAACATTGCACAGTTAAAAGTGAAGTCACTCGCTCCTGAAGTATGGCAGATGCTATATGATCAAAGTAATTATGCAGGCGACGTAGGGAAGAGAAAGAGAACTTCAATTGTTAAATCGATTATCCGTACTCTCGGAGATCTAGAGTATACAAAGGCAACACCTGTACTGGCTTCGCTTATTCAGAAAGATAAGTATAGAGACTTGGCCGATGATCTCGATTATTCACTCGAGAAGATGACGAACAAAACTTCTCCAGACACAGAAAGTGAAAGAAGAAAGTTCTGGTCAGGCCACACCAAACTCTAATTAAACTGCCTCACTTAATTGTTGATAATAAAAAAAGAGAACCGATTGAGGTTCTCATTTTTTTTATTTTGTAATTCGTTTTGAAATTAAGCCTGAAGATATGTCTGATTATAAAAGTCGATAAAAATATCCAGATGCATTTTAAGTCGCTCAACCTTTTTATTCGTACACCACGTTTTTCTCACAAGCCGATTGATATTCGCCCGAAGCATGGCGCAGGTATGATTGAGAGTAAATAATGGATCGCGAGCAAGTTTTTTTAGCTCGCCTTGACCAACAATACAGCCCCGTCCACCTTTGTGACGAACATGCTCTGCACGAGGTGCATACTTTTTAACGACGAATGGATAAAGAGTGTGTTCATCACTCTCAACGATAGCTTCTTTGATAAGAGTAGGAGCAATTGTTTTAAAAAGATTCTCGAGAGTCTTTTGATGTTCGTTTGAGCGCATTCCATACTTTCTTCGCGAGAGTTCAGCTAAATGCCCGAATGCCGGAATCTTTCCAACTTCTGCACCTAAGATAAAACGTCTCTTCTTATCAACCGCTAGTGAAACAGTCAGAGGTTTAAGTTTGGTGTGCTCAGTGGTGATCAAGTCATCAAACTGCATATTAGTGACTGTGCCCTGAATCGACTTTAAAAAATCCTGCTGAGAAAGACGTGCTTTCTTTGCAAGGTAGATGAGTTTTCGATCAATGGTG
>CAYWMU010000073.1:0-11329 GCA_964459395.1 uncultured Bacteriovorax sp. | reverse complement strand
CTTCATCAAACATGAATTGTTCAATGACTGATAAGTTACTCATTTAATAAACCCAAGGAAACTCGCTGAAATCTGCATCACGCTTTTCAAGAAATGAATTTCTTCCTTCTTGAGCTTCATGAGTTCCATAAGCTAGACGAGTGGATTCACCAGCATATACTTGCTGTCCTACAAGACCATCGTCTATAAGGTTAAAACCGAACTTAAGCATTTTAATAGCAGTCGGCGATTTTTTACAAATCATGCGGGCCCATTCAAGCCCCACTTTTTCTAAATCCTCATGAGGAACAACTTTATTAACCATTCCCATTTGGAAGGCCTCTTCAGCAGAGTATTCCATTTCTAAGAAGAATACTTCGCGGGCGCGTTTTTGACCTACTTGGCGAGCTAGATAAGCTGAGCCAAAGCCCCCATCAAAACTTGCTACACGTGCATCGGTTTGCATAAATCGAGCGTGTTCTTTACTTGCAAGAGTCAGGTCACATACCACATGAAGTGAGTGTCCACCACCACAGGCCCAGCCAGGAACGAGGCAGATCACAACTTTAGGCATGAAACGAATCATGCGTTGAACTTCAAGAATGTGAAGACGGCCATGGGCCGTTGGCATATTTGTTTTGGGTTCCTCTTTATACTCGTAGCCCTGTTTTCCACGAACCCGCTGATCTCCACCGGAGCAGAAGGCCCAGCCGCCATCTTTAGGGCTTGGTCCATTTCCTGTAAGGAGAATCACTCCCACATCATTGGCACGATGGGCCCATTCAAGAGCGTGAAGGAGTTCATCTACCGTTTGGGGACGGAAAGCGTTTCTTACTTCAGGACGATTAAAAGCAATACGAACAGCACCTGTGTCCTTGGCCTTATGGAAAGTGATATCTTTAAAGCCCAGGTCAATTTCGTTCCAATCATTTGGATTGAAGATAGGTGAAATCATTTGAAGGATCCTTATTTAGCGTAATAGATATAAGCAATACCACCAAAGACAGGTGTGAAGCCCACTTCTTTAAAGTCGGTGGACTCCTTAATGATGTCGGTAAATTTCTCGGCACTCGGAAATTGTTCGCTTGAAGCAATAAGATACTCATAGGCATCTTTTCTGCCGGTAATAAGTCCAAAGATAGGGACATAGAGTTTTAGTAAATTAAAGTAGGCAGCTCCATAGATTTTATTCTTAGGCTGACCGAATTCAAGAATGTAGAGTGATTTTGAAACGCGACCTAATTCAGATAAACCTAGCTTTAAATTTTCAACGTTTCTAATTCCAAATGAGATACTGGCAGCATCAAATTCTTTATCAGCAAAAGGAAGTTTCTGAATATCGGCTACCGAGAATGAAACTTTTTTTCCTAGCTGATTTGCACGGGCACGGGCCACATCAATCATATTCTCTGAGAAATCAATTCCTGTAACATCTTGGACGCGCTCACTTAGAGCAAAAGCAATATCTCCTGTCCCCGTAGCACAATCGAGAACTTTTTTAGGACGAGTATCACAGATCATAGAAACAAAGTTTTGTTTCCAAAGTCTGTGAGTTCCAGCAGAAAGAATGTCATTTAAGAGATCATACTTTGTGGAGATGTCATTAAACATCACACGAACGAATTCTGCTTTACTCATGATTACATCCTAAGTTCTTTGCCAAAAATAGGGCAGAGTTGATTGAGTTTATTAACAAGATTATCAAACTGATCAAGGTCTAGGGCCTGTTGACCGTCACTAAGAGCACATGATGGTTCAGGGTGAACTTCTACAATGAGTCCATCAGCACCGGCCGCCACTGCAGCAAGAGCAGCATCAGTCACGTAAGGTGTTAACCCCATAGAGTGAGACGGGTCCACTAAAACTTTGAAGTTTGTATTTTTCTTTAAATAAATTACAGAGCCAAGGTCGAGCATGTTACGAAGCTTAGTATCAAAAGAGCGAACACCTCGTTCACAGAGAATAATATTTTCTTCTCCTAGATCTCCGAGGTATTCCGCAGCACCTAACCATTCCGAGATAGTAGCTGAGAATCCACGCTTTAATATAACTGGCTTACCATATTGAGTAAGTTCTTTAAGGAGCTCGTAGTTATACATGTTACGGGCGCCAACTTGGAAAATGGAAGTAATGCCATTGAGTTGTTCGGCCTGACGTGCGTCAGTGATTTCAGTAACAAAATTAAAATTATACTCACCTGATAATTTCTCGATGAGTTCAATGCCATCTTGGCCGAGCCCCTGGAATGACTTTGAAGACGTGCGCATTTTATAAATTCCACCACGCAAAAGAGTCGGGCCATGCTTTTGATTTAATATTTTTCTCATTTGATCTTCTGATTCAACGGAGCAAGGCCCCGAGATCAAAAAGAGTTCGTGAGGTTTAAAAGGCATTAGTGAAGAATTTTTCATATGACTCATTTAGCTGATTTAGCTCTTATTGGAAAGGATAAACAAAGGTTTTTCCTAGACAGATGGTGCTTTTGGGGGTTAGGTAAGCATTTTATTCACAATGGATTTTCAAAGAGATTATATGGGTTTTCCAGTTCCTTGCTATATTGGTTTAGTACATGGGCCAGTTCGTTCAAAAGATGGCAAAGAAATCACTACTTCCGTTACCAATTTAGATATTCACGATATTGCTCGAACAGCGAGAACCTTTGGTTTTAAACGATATTTTTTGGTTACTCCTATTAAAAACCAACAACAGATGGTCAATAAAATCCTGGGTTTCTGGGAAGCCGATTCTGGACTAATCTATAATCCCGATCGAAAAAATGCCTTGGCCGAAGCTCAAGTCATTGATTCTATTGAGCTAGCTTGCGCTGAAATTGAAAAAATAGAAGGGAAACGTCCTACAGTGGTGGTCACCGGGGCAAATTTCGAATCCTATGATGGACAAGAAAAAGAGCTTATGGAGAAGATTACGCTTGACGGAAATCCTATGTTCTTGTTATTTGGTACTGGATGGGGATTAACTGCTTCTACGGTTGAGCAGGCCGATTTTCGGCTAGAGCCTATATTTGGCATAGCAAATGACGGATATAATCATTTGTCTGTTCGTTCAGCGGTTGCAATTTATTGCGATCGACTGGCCCGAAGCCTCTGATCCTATAATTATTTTCCTTCCCTCTGGCCTCGTAGAGTGTGGCATAAGGAAGTCTCGAATGAGAGGATGTTATGAATTTAGTTAAACTGGTTGAAGAAAAGTACGCAGCAACTGAAAAAGTGAAAAACTTCCCGGCCTTCAGAACAGGTGACACTGTTGAGGTTGGTGTAAGAATTCGCGAGGGTGAAAAAACTCGTGTTCAGCTTTTCCAAGGTACTTGCATTGCTATGAAAAACCCTGGAACTCTTAACGGTCACTTCCGTGTTCGTAAGATTTCAGAAGGTATGGGAGTAGAGAGAGTTTTCCCTTTCCACTCACCAGCTGTTGAGTCGATCAGAGTTGTTTCAAAAGGTAAATCTCGTCGTGCTAAGCACTTCTACCTTCGTGAAAGAACTGGTAAAGCTGCTCGTATTGCAGTTGATTACTCTCGTTAATCAAAAAGCTTTTAGGCCCACCCTTTGCGGTGGGCTTTTTTTTGACCTCTTTTAAAGACTGATGATTGAACTCAAACTTAACCAACATTTCCCGCGCCAAATAATTGCCTGTGATGAAGTAGGCCGTGGTCCCTTAGGTGGTCCTGTTGTGGCTGGGGCCGTGAGTGTCACTGTCTCATCTTCCCAAGAATTAAAAAAACTTATTACACATCTTAGATCCCTGGGTATTGATGATTCCAAGGCCCTTTCTGAGAAGGAACGTCAAGGACTACTTGAAAAACTTGGTCTCACTCATGTTGAGTTTAGAAAAACTAAAACCATCACTTTAAAGAATATCGAAATTAAGCTTGTTACTTGGGAACTTGATCAAGATGTCATCGATCAAGAGAATATTCTTTGGGCCTCCATGAGGGCCATGAAAGAGGCGACACTTCATCTTTCAGAAGTGAATGAAGTAAGGCCACTTGTTCTTATTGATGGAAATAAAACTTTTAAATGGGATAAGGAATCTCTTTTTGAAGAAATCCCTATAGTAAAAGGGGATTCAAAATCAAAGCTCATCGCACTCGCTTCAATACTTGCGAAGTTTATTCGTGATGAGTACATGAAAGAGATGCATGTTCTTTATCCACAGTATGGATTTGATCGACATGCAGGTTACCCAACTGCGACTCATCGTAAGGCTATTGAAACTTATGGGCCAAGTCCAATACACCGAAAAACTTTCAAAGGCGTCAAAGAATTTATCCGGGCTTAAAAACGAGCTATTCTATTCAGAGAAAATCCATCATCAAAATATTCCACTTCTCGTATCTTCTAGAGTCCTTCGCTCACGAAACTTAGGACAAGTTGATATTGTGAGCATTACCTCTTCTCGAGTTATTGAAGTTGTAGAAGTGAAGAGTTCATTGCAAGGAAGCCATCTAAAGTATTCTCAATATCGTCGTCTCAATGACACTTTGATTTTCCTTACTGCTATTTTTAATTTATCCGGCAGAGTAAAGACCATAAAGTAAATCACTCAGGTAAGTATCTTTTGCAAAAAACCGAGAATCTCATTAAGCTTAATGTATGAAGAATATCTTAAGTTTGATTATTGCTGTAACTCTTTCCTTCACTCTTATCATGCCTAATCGCGCACAGGCCGCAGAGATCCCTGCTAAGGCGAAAGCATTCCTGACAATTGCAGGATACGGCACGGCCGGTGGTGCATTGTTAGGGGCCGCTAGTATGGCCTTTGGTACTTCAACTCGCGCTATCGCTCAAGGGGCGAGTTTGGGGCTTTACGCTGGTTTGATCTTTGGTACATATGTCCTAGTAAGCCATCACCAGAAATCTCGCTACGCTCGTTATGATGATGAATATTCTCCATACCGTCGCTCAAGAGAACTTTATAACGATAGCGAATACGATTCTAGTTATGGTGGAGGAGATTCTTCATCTGGCGGAAGAGGTGGTTTCTTTGATCGTCATCTTGATATTCAGACGAAGTTTAATTACAAACAAAAAGGGGGAAGTGTTCCCCCAATTTATGTTAATTTTTTAAATTATAATTTTTAGTTTTCAAAAGTATGGGTTCGATTTCCAAAACGGGAATTGAGCCCATTAGTCTCATCATTATCAAAATCCATTAGCTCTGCTACATAATCCGCTTCATTGAGAGAATAGAGTTTGAAGATGCGTAAAAACTCTGGTTTAACGTTTGAGAGAGAAACATTGCATTTATCATTCTCTTTTAGAATCTTGACCGTTTCTACGAAGTGACAAATTCCTGAAGAACCCACGAAATCAATGGCACCAATATCGATAGTGATTTTTGCATGAGGATTTGATTTGGCCAATGAAGTCAGTTCCGTTCTTAGAGGAAGGGAATGATCATAGTTTAAATCTCCTTGCATATGGATAATAATATTACCGTTAGCATCACGTAGTACATTGGCCTTCATACTCATTTTAGGGTCTCCTTAGTGTGTTTTGACCGGTCTAGGCTTTTATTAGTTTATCACGCAACCCAGAGGGGGATAAGAGTGGGAAAAATCATTCTGTTAAACACACCTATTGGTAATCTTGGAGATCTAACTCCGCGAGTTCTTGAAGCGATGAAAGTAGGTGAGTATTTTGCTGTGGAAGATACTCGAGTCTTTAAGGAACTTCTCAACCACAGTGGAGTGAGTTTAGAAGGAAAGAAAATCTGGTCTTTTAATGATCACGCTGAAGCTCATCAGATAAAGCATTTACTGGAAATCGTTGAAGCTGGAAATGATCTTTATCTTGCTAGTGATGCTGGTTCTCCTATGATTTCAGATCCTGCTTATCCCTTAGTGAGTGCGGCCATTAATAAAGGAATCGAGATAGAATCCTATTCTGGAGTCTCATCTCCTGTGATGGCACTTGAACTCTCAGGCCTTCCTCCCATTCCTTTTCACTTTCATGGCTTCATTGCCCGCGAAGAGAAAAAGAAGCAAACGGAGTTTGAAGGGTTAACTCATGGAACCCATATTTTCTTTGAAGCTCCGACTAGGATTGAAGAGACTCTTACTATTCTTTCCAAAGTCTCAACAGAGTTAGATGTTTGTGTGGTCAGAGAGCTTTCTAAAAAATTTCAACAAGTACTGCGTTTTAAGAATCATGAGTATGAATCTGTTAAAAGTGAGCTCACCATCAAAGGAGAGTTTGTTCTCCTTATTCATTCAAAAAATAGATCGAGTAGTGTGGGAAGTGATGAACTTCGAAAACTTGCTGGTGAGTTACTAGAAAAGAACAGTGCTAAAACTCTATCAAAACTTTTGGGATTGATCCTCGATCGCTCAAGTAAAGAGATCTATAACGAACTCAATCGAGGGTAGTGAGTCTATTAAAGAACTCCTCCTCGTGAGAAGTCCACTCCACGTCTCATTGGTTGAGGCATTTGTGGTAATCGAGGACCGCCTACATTTGGTTTTGCTGCTGGAGCTTGGTCATTCTCTGACTTATCTTTAAGTTTTCCTACCGTTTGGCAAGACTCATTAGATGGTTCTTCACCTTCTTTAGTCAGCTTAACACAAACTTGGTAGTTTTCTTCTTCTTTTGGAGCATCATGGGATTTGCCATTATGATCGATGCTTGTTTTCCCATCACTTTCTGGTTCTTCTTCAGCAGGAGGAGTTCCTTCTTCTCCATTAGAGTCTCCCTGAAGTTGTAGTCCTGGACCAGAGTCTTTAGGAGGAGTCGAGTGCGTTCGTGACCAAGTATAGGTCCATCCATTATCATCAGGTGTGACTTCGGTTTTAAACTTCTGAGTTTTATCGTCTTCTCCATCAGGGATAAGTTCGATTTTTGGAGCATCAGTTTTTTTAGGAACAGAACCGCAAGCAATAGATTCTTTTTTTCCTTTCACTTCAATATCGATTGTGAGTGACACTTCATTTGCATCACCAAAGGTAGCTTTCTCACTTACTGCTCCTTCTTGGGCCGGACTCCAATGAGTGGCCACAACTTTTACTTCAACCCCATTGGCAGAGGATACGGAGTAGGAAACCGTTTCTCCGTCCAGAGATAGTGAACAGCTTGCACCATGATCTATGCTTCTTTCATTGATCTTACAAAGATATTCTTCTTCGTTGATTTTAGTCTTAAATTCCCGTGAGGTATCATCAGGAGGAGTGACATCAAGAGTTTCTTCTCCACTCTTGAAAGTACATCTTACTAACTTACCATCTTCTAAATCACACTCACCGATACATTCTTTAGAATTGTCGGCTTCACCCGTTCCATCTCCGCCCCCTTCTTGAATAGGAGGTGGTAAATCTCCGCCACAAATACGTGCGTAATCGGAAGAAAAGTGAGATTTTAAAGAGCCAAGAAGCTCTTTATATTTACTATCGACTTGGCGACCGCTTGATTGGCCTGCTAAGTCGTTAGTGAAACTTCTAATTCCCTTAAATAGCTCCATCTCAGAAGATTTAACGGTATTAAATTCCACGCAGTGGTTTACTTCCGCAATGGTATTAACCAGACCAAGGCAAGTTCTGTGAGGACGGGTATTGTTGAGATAAATTTGATTAATGACTTCTGTTTCTTGAGTATCACAGATACAAGTTTTATAGATGAAACCAAAGAGATTATTTAAGAGTGCTGGGCTCCCTTCAAATTGTTTTTTTAAGTATTCAATTCTTTTTTCTGGAGCATCTGCGCCTGCTTCTTTCTTTACCCCTAAGGCAAGTTGCATACAAGCATAGGATGAATTCTCTGAATGCGCTGGCCCCGCAGGAACGCAAAATTGAGATCCTTGCTGCTGGTTTTTGAATCCAAATATGGCCGGATTACAAGCGATAGTGTTTTGATTTTTTTGTCCGCAATCTGAACTTTTGTTATAGGCCTGAGTTTCAGGGAGGGTTCCCCCTTTTCTACCATTTCTGAGGAACTTGGGATGCTGACAGACTTCTCGTCTTCCTGTTCGATGATCAATGACCGGAGTCGTTCTTGATACCCAGCCTGCATAGATACATCTATTGCTAGCTTCAATATTTGGATCAAGTAGAGTCGTAAGGTCATTGGCAAAACTAGCAAGATCGGTTTCAGCGGCGTAAGCGCTATTGATAAGCATTTCTCTTAGCTCTCTTAGAAGGAGAGAGTACTTTTTTTTCTCTGGGGCCGGGGCCGTTTCGTATTTATTTTCGAGCTCAACCATTAACTCCATCACTTTTATGATGAAAGTTTCTTTCTGCTCATTTGAATAGTGAACAAACTCTTGATGACCACTCAAAACGCGAGCTTCTACCGAGAAGATCATAAACATTGTCATCAATAAGAGTCGTTTAAACATAGTTATACCTAAGTACCTAATCGGAAAACTGAGGCACTTACTTGAGATTTTATCTCTATGCATTAGCTAACCCTGTGATTTTTTACTAGAAATTGCACTTATCATGTGATTTAAGGAAGTTAAGATTTTATTTGAATAGAAGTTAGAGTAGCTGTTTGACAGGAAAATGGGGCATATCCCTTCTCAAAGCAGTGTTATAAGGTCTAGAATAGTTTTAATTATTTAAACAGGATGGTTATATGGGTTGGTTTCACCAGGTTAAAAATCCAAAGATTAAAAATGCCAAAAAGGTGCTTTCAACAACACCTGTTGACCTTTGGAAAAAATGTACAAAGTGTGGAGAAATTCTTCAGACAGAAAAACTAGAAGAAAATCTTAACGTATGTCCTCTTTGCGATCATCATTATCGTATTTCTGCTTATGAGCGTATCAGCGTAATGACCGACGCTGGAAGCTTTGAGGAGATCTCACCAGATCTTATTTCAAATAACCCATTAGAGTTTGTAGATAAGCTTAGTTACCAGGATCGTTTAAAGAACGCTATTAAGTCCACAGGTATTAAAGATTCAACGGTGTGTGGTACGGCCACAATTGATGGTATGCCTGTCGCTCTTGCTGTAATGGATTTTAGATTCATGGGTGGCTCTATGGGAGTTGTCACTGGTGAAAAAATCGCTATAGCGATGGATATTGGTTACGAGAAAAAAATTCCGGTCATTGTTGTTTCGTGTTCTGGTGGAGCAAGAATGCAGGAAGGAATTTTATCTCTTATGCAAATGGCAAAAACCTCTGCCAGCCGCTCTCGCTTGAAAGAAGCCGGTATCCCTTATATTTCGATGCTCACCGATCCTACAACAGGAGGATGTGCTGCGAGTTTTGCGATGTTAGGAGATCTGAATATTTCTGAACCGAAGGCCTTAATTGGTTTTGCTGGACCTCGAGTTATTGAGCAATCCATTCGTCAAACTCTTCCTGAAGGTTTCCAGCGTTCTGAGTTCTTAAAGGATCACGGATTTATCGATAGAATTATCCATCGAAAAGATCTGAAAAAAGAACTCGCATTTTTCATAAAGATGTTTACTAAAAACTAATCTCTATGGATTTATCTAACTGGGTCTTTGAAAGATTCGGGCGCGAACATTATTCCCCAGGACTTGAGCGCATGCGCTTTGCTCTTGGGGAAAGCATTCAACATCTTAATCAAGTCAAAATCATCACAGTTGCAGGTACTAATGGGAAAGGGGAGACCGTTCTACGTCTTTCTCGAAAGCTTCAAGGCAAAAGATTTGCGGCATGGACTTCCCCTCATGTTAAATGCCTCTCAGAGAGATTTAGAAATCAAGATGGACTAATCCCTTCAGATGAACTCTTTTCTTTATTAGAAGAATCCTACGAGCTGGTTCAAAAAAATAAATTTCAACTTAGCTTTTATGAATTTCTTTTTTTTGTCTTTTGTCGTTGGTCCCGAACTCAAGAACTTGATTATCTTCTTTTAGAAGTAGGGTTAGGAGGAGAGTTTGATGCTGTGAATGTCTTAGACGCAGATCTTATTTTACTTCCAAGTATTTCAAGGGATCATCAAGAGTTTTTAGGAAACCGCTATGATGGGATCTTAAAAGAAAAACTTGGGGTCCTTCGCCCACAGAGCACTCTCATAAGTTTTATTGATTTGGCCTATCTTAACCAAAGAATTGAGAAGAAAATACTTTCAATAGGGGCAGAGTGGATCAATTTGTCTCCATATGGAAGGGAATTGGCCTTCTCGGAACGTAATCAGCTGTTGGCACATGTAGCCTCGGATTGGGCCATAGGACATCGGGATCTGCAAAAATCCCTTGAGTCGTTTGGGCCTGATAGTTCATTCGTGGAGAATCGTGGAGAGGTGATAGAGAGAGGAGCATCTTTTCATCTTTTCGGCTCTCATAATGTGGATGGAGTGAGAAAACTTATTCAATTTTTACACTCAGGCATCTATACTTCTAATAAGTTAAAATTTGACACCACAGTTGTGAGTTTCTCATCGCGCTCAATAAAAGATTTGAAGGCCATGATGAAGATGCTAAAGGGTAGCACAGTGCTGGGAAGGGTTGTCGTAACTAGTTTTTCACACCCAAAGGCCTGTGAAGGATTACTTTTAAGCGAATTGGCTCGCCAAGAAGGGTTAGAATTTGTTGAAGATATTAGTCCCCACATTTTATCGATGTCATCTGAGCGTGTCTTGGTTGCTGGCTCCTATTATTTTCTTTCTTATATCAAATCCACTTTGGGCCAATAAAGAGCAACTTTCTTTCGGGGATAGTATTTCTGTTTTTTCTGATAAAGCTTACCGAAAAAATAACGGAACATTTTTTGAAGCAGTAGGGAATGTCGTCATTATTTCTAAAGATGATACCATTTACGGTGAAGTGGCTTCTCTCGATCAAGAAAAAATGGAAGTTAAAATTGAGGGGAACGTAAGGCTTATCGGAAAAGATATGACACTTTTTGGTTCTCATCTCAGTTATGACTTGAATACAGGTAAGGCCACAATACGGAATGCTCGTATCCTTAACTCCCAATTTAATTTGGTTGCCTCTACACTTCAAAAAATTAGCGAAGATGAATATTTAGCAACAGATGCTGAATTTTCAACTTGTAAGGATTGTGCTGAATCATGGTCAATTTTTGGAAAAACGATCAGAGTTAAAACCAATGCTTTTGTGGAGATCAAGCACGGTCTTGCTCGAGTGAAGGCCATTAACGTTCTCTACCTTCCTTATATTGTTCTTCCTATTATGAGTGAGAGAAAATCAGGACTTCTTTTTCCTCGAATTTCCTCTCGATTAAATGAAGGGCTTTCTTTTGAACAACCTGTCTTTTGGGCGTTGGATGAATCTAAGGATATGACGTTCTCTCCTACGTTCTGGGCCAAGAGGGGATATGGAGGTGACTATCAGTACCGCCAACGTTTTAATGACACAAATTGGTTTGAATTCAATATTCGTGCTCTGAGTGATAAAATCTA
>CAYWMU010000072.1:0-11652 GCA_964459395.1 uncultured Bacteriovorax sp. | reverse complement strand
CTGTTCCTCCTCTCCTTGCATTTGCTCTAGGTGAGAGTATTAAAGAGATAAAATTCAAAAAGGTTCGCGCTCGTAAGAAAACCTATGATGATAAGGTCGTTAGAAAAAATGCTTTCCACTATAAAGAGCCGACGTACTTATGACATTTCTTAAGCAGGTATTCAGTTACAAAATGTTAACCATGCTCCTTACAGGGTACGCATCGGGGTTTCCTTTACTTCTTCTAGGTTCAACACTTCAGGCCTGGATGAAAAATGAAGGAGTCGATCTTACACAAATTGGATTGGTTTCTCTTTTGGGGCTTCCTTATGTGCTTAAGTTTTTATGGTCGCCACTATTAGACCGTTATAGCTTGTCTTTTTTAGGTCGTAGAAAAGGGTGGATGGCCCTTTTCCAAATTCTCATTGTCACAGGTATTTTTGGTTTAAGTACCATCAATCCTTCAGAGGACTTAGGAGCTCTCGCTTTCTGGGCCCTTCTTATTTCTTTTGCATCAGCTTCTCAAGATATTGTGATTGATGCTTATCGAAGAGAAATTCTTCCTGATGAAGAACTGGGTCTTGGATCTTCATTGTATGTAAACGGTTATAGGCTTGCGATGCTTGCCTCAGGGGCTTTCGCGCTTTATCTTGCCGATCAAATTCCTTGGGGGGAAGTGTATAAGTGGCTTGCGCTTATGATGCTTCCAACATTCTTCTTTACTCTTATTGCGCCCAAAGAGGGCACTGAGAATGTGGCCCCTCGTGATCTTAAAACGGCCGTCATTGGGCCTTTAGTGGAATTCTTCACCCGTCCAGGCGCTCTGTTAATGCTCTCCTTTATTTGGTTATACAAAGTTGGAGACTCCATGGCCTCTAATATGACGACGCCATTTATTCTAGATATTGGTTATTCAAAAACTGATATTGCTACAGTTGCTAAAACATTTGGTATGATTGCAACAATGAGTGGGGGACTGATTGGCGGAGTCCTGATGCTTCGGATGAATATGAAGTGGTCATTGGTTCTTTTTGGAATTCTTCAGGCCGTTTCTACTCTTGGGTTCTCTTTTCTTCCTCACTTACCACTGGCCGTCTCTTCTCTGGCCCTTGTCATTGCTTTTGAAAACCTAGCTTCGGGAATGGGAACTGCTGCTTATTCAGCTTACATGGCGTCACTGACTAATAAACAATTCACGGCCACTCAGTACGCTCTTTTGACGGCCCTTATGGGAGTTCCACGAGTTATTCTCTCAAGTCCTACTGGGTATATGTCTAAAGTCATGGGTTGGGAGATGTTTTTTATCTTCTGTACTGTGATTGCTTTACCAGGACTTCTTCTTTTGAAGTGGGTTTTTAATTTAAAACCAGCGACGGAAACTGCAGGATAGTAATCTTTTAATCTGCTGATTCTTCTGTTTGTCTTCTTCGATTCTAAATTCATCACTTAAGTGATTTGTGAATGAACAGGCATCGAAATTATTGATTTTTTTCTTGGCACCTTTGTTTAGTAACTTTTGTACTAGGGTTGGTTCATTGAGTTCAATGGCATAAGACAGAGCAGGAAGGTTTTCAACAGAGATGGCATTCACATCCGCCCCTCGGTCTAAGAGAAAATCTGTATAATTGAATCTAAGGTGGACAATAGATTCTATAAGAGGTGGATTAATTTCTCCTTGAACTGGTCCATTGATTTTTGTGCCCCAACGCAAGAATAGTTTTGCTGCTTCAATCATTTCATCCTCATTACTGCGAAGAGCAAGGAGCGAGAGGGGATTGATTTCTTCGTATTGAGTGGCGAGATAATTAAAACGACTCAAAGTTCGAGCGATAATTTTAAATTCAGAATTAATAATTTGATCTCTAAATTCTTCAATAGTTGGTTCTCCAAACTGCTCTTCAAGTATGGACTTAATAAGATTAGTCACATTTTCGAGTTGATACATTCTACTCAAATTATAAGGAGAACGGGAGTAGCGATCACTTGTAAGAATGTTCGCCCCATTTTCAATGAGATGGATCGCCAGTGCTTCATTCTTCTTTTTTATTGAAATAAGTAAGGCCGTGTCTCCAAAAATATCTTTCTTGTTGGGATCTGCACCTAGGGCCAGCAAGTCTTTTGATAAATTCATAAGACCCTTATTGACTGCTACAATAAGAGGAGTTTCATTATTAATGTTTGAAATGTGGATGCTTGCTCCAGCATTAATTAAAGTCCTTGCTATATTCTCATGACCTAGAGAAATTGCTTTAGTGAGAAGAGTCTCCCCATCGTGTCCAAGGTCATCAAAATGGATATCTTTTTTCTGGTCGAGAATTCTATTGAGAAGGGCCAAATCGTTGGTCTCAATACAGCGCTTAATCTCACTAGCAAGATAGAAATTAATCTCAGCTTCACTATAAGTGAGGTTATTATAATTTTCTTTGTCACTCTCTTCAGCTTTTTTACCACAGGATAAAACGAGCCCAAGGCAGAGAAGGAGGAGCAGGAGTTTTAAACTCATCTGGGCAATATACAGGAAGTGAATCTAATAGAATGAAAGTTTGAAAAATTTACGTCATGAGGGCCCCTGATGGGGCCCTAAGTCATTGATTCTAGTAAACGATATGTGGATTACGTTCAGATTTCTTGATCAGGGCCTTAAGAGATGAGCTCTTAAGGGCTTCTCTGTTAAGAAGAATAACCGCTCCAGCGCTATGGCCCTGAACAGGATCATTTCCTACTAGACCTAAGAAACCAATGTTTTGGTTATTAACATACATATTCCAATAACCAGAAATTCCTGCAGTTTCAAATCCTACTGGAAGCCAAAGACCAAATAGTTTTTGGTGATAGTAGAAAGAGATATCATGCCAAGGAGTATCTAGGCGAAGAGAGTTCTCAAGAACACCACCTGGGATACCTGGAAGTGGACGACCGTCTGGAAGAGTATTTCCATCACCTAGGCCGATGTCAATTCTTTCAAGATCTTTTGGATCAAGATGGAGAACAAACATCATACCACCATCTTGAGCATTAGGAGAGAATTCCATGTAGGAATTTTCAGTATCAGGAACAGGGGCCATAAAACCAGCATCAACGTGAAGAGTGAGGAATTTAAAAGTCATTAAAACTTTTCCTCCAACTACGTTCATGATCGGTCCCTCAATACCATTGAGGCGTGGAACACCTTGAGTGTTATTTCCACAGCTAGTTGAAACTACCATAATTAAAGCAAGGGCCATTGCTTTAATCGACACCATCCATCGAGTCATATTTACCTTCCTTGTAGGTTATTCTGTTAGTGGATTTATCGGAAAGAGGGGAGAAAACTGAAGAGGGAAGTAGATTAATTTCAGGACAGTTTCAAAATTATGGGGGATAATGCGGGCATGGAAATGACACTACGCTTATCTAAGATGGAGACTGATCTATCAGGTCAGTTGATTTATTCACTCGGAGAAGGGGAGCAACGTTTCGAATTCACAAAGTTTCTTGGAAAAAACATTTCACTCAAATATACTGGAAATATTTTTTGCGAGAACTGTGGGAAAAAAACGAAGAAGTCCTATGCTCAAGGGCACTGTTTTCCCTGCACCTTAAAATTGGCCAGTTGTGATCTGTGCATTTTAAAACCAGAGACTTGTCATTATGACAAAGGAACTTGCAGAGAACCAGAATGGGCCCTTACTCATTGTTTTACACCTCATTATGTTTATCTTTCTAATTCTTCTGGACTAAAAGTGGGCATTACCCGTGAGACGCAAATTCCCACTCGGTGGATTGATCAAGGGGCCACACAAGCGCTAGCTATTCTTCGAGTAAAAAATAGAAAAGACTCAGGGCTTGTTGAAACGATTATCAAAAAACATGTTAACGATAAAACCGATTGGCGAAAGATGCTCAAAGGGAAGTCTGAAGAGGTTGATCTCAAAGCTATTGCCCAAAATCTCCTTGAGAAATGTGCTGATGAGTTAAAAGATATTGAAGTAGAAAGAGTGGATAGTGAAGTTGTCACTATTGATTTTCCGATTCTCTCATACCCTGAAAAAGTTAAGTCGATTAATCTTGATAGGACTCCTGAGTTCAGTGGAGTGCTTACAGGCATTAAGGGACAGTACCTGATATTTGAAGACCATGTTATTAATATCCGATCACACTCGGGTTACGAAGTTAAAATTTTAGGAGAAGCCTAATGGATAATAAAACAATATACCTCGCAGACTATAAACCAAGCCATTATGTTATTGATGAAGTTTTCTTAGATGTAGATATTTTTGAAGAGCATACCTTCATCACTTCTACCCTCAAAATGAGAGAGAATCCTGAGTCAAAAGACAAAACTCCAGTCATTCTGAATGGTGAAAATATGGAGTTGTTAGAGTTAAAACTTAACGGAAAAACTCTTAGTGAAGGAGAGTATCAAGTAACTGATACTGATCTCACTTTCTCAACTGATGAAAAAGTTATTGAAGTTGTCACAAAGGTAAAAATTGATCCTGCTAGCAATAAGGCCCTCGAAGGTTTTTATAAATCTGGTGATCAATTCTGTACTCAGTGTGAGCCAGAAGGATTTAGAAAAATTACCTATTTCTTAGATCGCCCGGATGTGATGTGTAAATACACCACAAGAATGATTGCTGATAAAACCAAATACCCTTATCTCTTATCAAACGGTAACCGCATTGAGGCCGGAGAGTTAGAAAATAACCGTCACTGGGTTAAGTGGGAAGATCCATTTAAAAAACCAAGTTATCTTTTTGCCATGGTGGCAGGGGATTTTGATGTGGCCCGTGATACTTTCACAACAATGAGTGGAAGAAAGGTTGATCTTGAAATTTATGTAGATAAAGGAAATCTTTTTAAAAGTGGTCACGCCATGGAATCTTTAAAGAAATCCATGAAGTGGGATGAGGATACATTCGGTCTTGAATATGACCTTGATATTTATATGATTGTTGCCGTTGATTCTTTCAACATGGGTGCTATGGAGAATAAAGGTTTAAATATCTTTAACTCTACTTTTACTCTTGCTGATCAGAAGACTGCAACTGATTCAGACTTCCAAGGAATTGAATCTGTAATTGGCCATGAGTACTTCCATAACTGGACAGGAAACCGGGTGACTTGTCGCGATTGGTTCCAATTAACACTTAAAGAAGGTCTTACAGTTTTTCGTGATCAAGAGTTCTCAAGTGATATGCTCTCTCGCGCAGTAAAGCGTATTGAAGATGTTCGCCGTTTAAAAGAATTTCAATTCGCCGAAGATGCAGGTCCTCTGGCCCACCCGATTAAGGCCTCTAAGTTTGTAGAGATCAATAACTTCTATACAGCAACAGTTTATGAAAAGGGTGCTGAGATTATTCGTATGATTCACACTCTTATTGGAGCTGAGAATTTCCGCAAAGGAATGGATAAATATTTCGAACTCCATGATGGGACGGCAGCAACAACTGAAGATTTTGTCGCAGCTATGGAAATGGCCAGTGGTAAAGATCTTGGTCAGTTTAAAAACTGGTACTCACGTGCTGGGACTCCACGATTAAAAATTATTTCAAAGATTGAGAATGGAAAACTTCACCTGGATATTGAGCAAATTTATCCTAAAACGGCCTGGGAAGTAGATGATTCAAATGTCCTTCATATGCCTTTCAAAATAGGACTGATTTCTGCAAATACTCAGGAAGAAAAACTTCTTGAAATTAAAAATCTTAAAGAGCATTTTGAGTTCGATGCTGACGCTGACACTATTCTGTCTCTCAACCGTGGTTTCACAGCTCCGGTAATTGTGGATTATGAATACTCTTTAAAAGATCTTCTCACCCTCATGGCAAAAGATAGTGATTCGTACTGTCGATATGAATCGACTCAAAAAGTGTATGAGGCCATCTTTAATGATGAGTATGATTACTTCTTAACTCATAAAACTCTTAAAGCGGATTTGGACTCGTCTTTCTCGGAAGCGATGAAGGTTATTCTTAAAGATGGAAGTATTGATTTATCGTTTAAGTCTTACTTGCTTGAATTACCTTCTCTTTCCCATCTGGCCTCTCTTCGTAAGCATCCAGATTTTTCATCCCTTGCTATGGTGCTAGGAAATCTAGGTAAAAAGATGGGTGAAGCTTTTTATGATTGGTTCAAAGCGACTTATCATGAACTCTCTGCCGAGACTAAGTTCGAATTAACCCCTAAAGCTTTCGGTCAACGGGCCCTAAGAAACCAGTGTTTAAACTATTTATTAAAAACCAAAAAAGATGAGACTCAATCGCTTTTGGATTCTCACTATGAGAATGCAACTAATATGACTGACGAAATCTTTGCTCTCTCTCAGTATATTAAGCAAGGCGCTGGTGTTGATCATCCGCAAGTGAAAGCTTTCTATAAAAAATGGGGCCATGACTCTTTAGTGATGATTAAGTGGTTCTCAAGTCTTGCGGCCAACTCTAAAGCTGAAGTTGTTATTGATACTCTTAAGAAAATTGAAAATGATCCACTTTATAAGAGTGAAGTTCCTAACTATCTTCGCGCTCTATATGTGCAGTTTGGTAGAACCAATCTCGTTGGCTTTCACCAAGAGAGTGGAGCCGGATATGAGTTCTTGGGCGAGAGAATTGCTAAGGTTGATAAATTCAATCCTCAAACGGCCAGTAGAATGGCCAATGCTTTTGCTATTATGAATAAACTCGATCCAAAACGACAGGTGTTGATGAAGAAAGTTCTTATTAAACTTCAGTCAGCAGGAACTTCAAGAGATCTAGGTGAAGTGATTAGTAAGTATCTCGCTTAATTTTGTATTTGACGGGAACTTTCTGAAAAGAGGGTTTCCGCATTTTCAAAGAATAGACTGCGATACACATGATGGCAGTTACGAGTAAAGTTGTCATAATGGCTCCTTGCTCTTAACTATATCGGACCGTGGCCCTAACTTTATTATGGCCCATAACCCTGACTAAAAGGCATTTTTTCTCCTCAAAAGGGGAGAAATTTAATAAACTAGACCAGTTATCAAGCTCTTAAGGAAATTATAATGATGCAGGGACCTCTCTCTATTAGACAGAAAGCTCTTAAAGTAAATCTGGGCAGACGTTTTTACGGAACTCTCAGCGAAATTGGTGCTGGCCAAGAAGTGGCAAGACACTTTTTCCAAGCTGGAGGAGCAAGTGGATCTATCGCTAAGACAATTTCAGCTTATGATATGACCTTTTCCGATGAGATCTATGGGAAAGAAGAAGGTGGGCGTTACGTTTGTGAAAATCGCCTCAACCGCATGCTTAATAAAGAATACTCACTCCTTCAAACTCGCTTAGGTGCGACTCGCGGAATAGATCATCAGTTCTTTGCCTTTGCTAACACAGTATCTGCTCTCAATTTTTTAAGAAATAATGAGTCTCATGGATGGATGGGAGTGCGTTTTCAGGATGCTCCAGGGGCAGAGGTGAGTGAAGTTATCATTCACGTAAGAATGCTTGATCCCCAAAATATTTTACAACAAGATGCCATTGGAATAATCGGGGTGAATCTTATTTATGCCGCATTCTTTTTAAATCATAATACAGAAGAGTTTATTCAATCTCTTCTTGATCACCTTGATTCTTCACGACTTGAAATTGATTTCATTAAGTTCTCTGGTAAGGCATTCGAAAAAATTGATAATCGCCTCATGAATCTTTTCCTTCTTCAGCAAGGAATGACTGATGCCATTATGTTTAATGAGAAAGGGGAAGTTGTTCTTTCAAGTGATGTCCTCTATCGCAGAAACGTTGTGGTTGTCAGAGGATCTTATCGTCCACCTACATTGGTGAGCTTTGATATGATCAAAACTGGAGTAGCTGATTTCTCAAAAGAGATTGGTAAAACGGAAAAAGATATTGTAGCGATTTCTGAGATAACAATGTCCACGCTGAAAGAGGAAGGGAATCTCGCTCATGAGGACTTCCTCACAAGAGTGGATTTACTCTGTGCTCTTGGACAAAAAGTGCTCATCACGAATTATCCACAGTACTATAAGCTCTCAAACTACTTTGCTCGCTTCAAAGTACCTAACCTCGGACTCGTTCTGGGAATTTATAACTTCCAACAAATATTTGCAGAACAGTATTCAAACTCTGAAGGTGGAATTCTTGCAGCTCTTGGGCAACTTTTCCGTCAAGGGGTTCGAGTTTACGTTTATCCATATAAGTCAGAGGAAGGTCAGCTTGAGTCTATGGATAACCTCTCGGTGCCAGATGAATTTAGACACCTTTATGACCACCTGAAAGGGATGAATCAGATCAAAGATATCTCTAATCCTAATAAAGAATTCCTCCATATTTATTCATCTAAGGTTCTATCGATGATTGTAAATAATGAGCCGGGATGGGAGAAAATGGTTCCTGAATCGGTAGCAAAAACAATTAATGATAATTGTCTTTTTGGACATCCGTGTTTTCTTGGAAAAAAGAAAGACTAAAGACGAATATCGGCACAAGGACCTGTAGAGCCTTCTTCTTTTCTGATTGTTTGGTAGGTGTTGACATAGGCCTTCTGTGCCTCTGTGGCGATGTCATTGGCAAGGCTTTGCGTGTTTCTCAAGTGGCTTGATCTGTCCCAAAAGTCCTTGGCCGTTCTTAGACCTTGATCTCTTAGTAACTGCGTCTTTTTTTGTTTGAGATTATTATAGATAGTAAGTCTTGCGTTGAGTGAGTCTCTTTCCGTTGATCTCGCACTACTTAACTGTCTGTTAAGTAAACTTATCATCTGATCAAATTCCATATTGAGAATTTCAAGAGAGCTAAAGCTCATACAATACTTAAGTGATGTTGAACTCGTGGTATTACAGTAATTTTCTTTTCTATTTAAATCTTGTCTTGCGTTCATCAGTTTTACATTTTGAATGATGCCTTGTTGGAGTCCATTATACTCAGTAAGGAGATTTCTTAGTTTTGAGTAGTTGGCCGTACTGGCAATATTTTCGATGTCATAAGTGAAGTTGATAAGATTATCAAAGTCGCTGTTTAAGTTCTCACAACGATCTTTGGCGTATCTCTCATTGTAATAATCTTTCATTTTATTTTTGGTAAGATCACTTCTGGTATCGTGGAGGTAAGGTGAGATGAGGGGATACATGGTCTCTTGAATTTCTTGACCGATAGGTGAGGAAATCATGGGGTAACCAGTATCTCTCTTACTCTTAACAGCATCAAGGAAAACATCTTCTAAAGATTTTCCAGATCTCATGTTTTCTGTGAACTTAGCTGCGAAGGTCGTATTCGTCCCACCCCAAGAGTAATGTTCGGGTCCTGTACTTGAGATCACACAGGTATTTTTATTGGCTAGTTTTTGAGTCACTCCAGAGTGACAGGAAAAATCAAGAATTCCTAATTTAATTCCCTTGCTTTCCGCCAGTTGAGTGAGTCTTTCCAGACGATCAAGAGAAACGATTGAGGAGCCAGCGAGAGTTCGGTAATTACTGACACCTTGTTTGTGATTATCTGAAGTAGAAATATAGTGAGTTTTTTGATTGCCCACCTTTTCACTTCCATGAGAACTAATCATCAGAAGAATTTGGTCACCTGATTTAATTTGTCCTGATTGGATTTTTCTTTCATATTCAGAGATCAGGGCCTCGTAACTCTCTGGAGTAAAACTTGAATTTCTTCCGTTAGATTTACTAGCAAATTGTTGTGCTATTTTTTCTGTTTCCGAGTGCCCACCATTAAAAGTGATTCTCGTTTGCCAGTTACTTCTTTGAACAAAGTTAGAGGCATTCTTCAGTTCATAATCAAATATAGTTGTGGGCTTATTGGGTTCTCCTCCACCCCCAATGACTAACATATGGGAAGCCCCAAAGAGTGGAGTTGTTAATAACAAGAATGAGGAGAGTATTATATTTTTGGACATTCTATTTTTCCAATTTTATTAATACTTGTCTTCGAATTCATGTTCAGTGGATCAGGGACTTCGTAATCAATAGCTAAAGTTTTGATCACTTGGGTACTGTAATTTAAATAATCTCTATCAAGAATCAAACGGGCCCGCGCCCAGCGTTTAAGATAAGGACTAAAAAGATCTTGGTCTCTTAGAGGAATGGTGAGTTTAACTTGTGACTGTGTATTTTTAGCAACGATAAATTTGATATCATTTGTTTCAATCACTCCTTCACCAAGGAGTTCGAATTCAAAGCAATCTGCAAAAGATTGTGAACTCGTCAAAAGAATAGCGAGGAAAAGAAGTCGCTTCATAGTTAATCCTTTCGGAATGTAAAAGAAGAAACATTAGTTCTTGGGTAAAGATCTCAACTTTAGTATAGTACTACGGATGAACATCGTGCTTTCACCCTTTAACAATCCTTTTATCAATCTCAGTATTGAGGATTATTTCTTACGTCATTCTGCTCACTTACCCATCCTCTTTTTTTATGTGAATCGCCCCTGTGTAGTGCTAGGCCGGTTTCAAAATCCTTGGGTAGAGACAAATATTAAATATTTAGTTGATGAAGATATTTGGCTGGTGAGACGTCAGTCAGGTGGGGGATGCGTGTATCATGATGAGGGAAATCTCAATTTTAGTTTCATTACACCTGAACCACGCATTGATCGCATGAAGCATGTGACTCTTTTGAAAGAAGCCTTTGCTCGTGCTGACATTCAGCTTGAGATTTCTTCTCGTCATGATTTATGGCTTGATAATAAAAAGGTGTCTGGATCGGCCTTCAAGCAAACAAAAATGGGCTCATTTCATCATGGAACATTTTTAGTGAACTCAGACCTTGATAAGCTTGAAGAGGCCCTGAAGCACTCACTCGTTCCTAAAGATACAAGATCCATAGCTTCCGTTCGCTCAAAGGTGATTAGCTTATCCCAGAAATATCCAGGGATTGAAATTGCTGATGTGATTGAGCTGGTGGCCAATTATTTTAATACTGTTGTTCAGGATATCGATGCTTCATTACTTTCCCTTCCTGAAATTCAGAAGACATTTTATGAACTAAGGGATTGGAAGTGGCTTTGGGGAGAGACGCCAGTTTTCGAGTTAGAAGAGGGTTTAAAAGTGCGTAAGGGCTTACTTGAGGATGGGCGAAAGTTTGATCGACAAAGTATGAGGGATATTATAAGCGATGATCGATTAAATCAGTTATTCCCTGATTTTAGTGAGCAGCACAGCTTGAGCAGCCTGATCCTTTAGTCGCCAGATCTTTGAATTCCCAGTCTCCATATTGTTCATTGAGGTAAAAGCAGGCCTCATTAAGAGATTTAAACTGCTTCTGGAATTTCTCGACACGCTCATCTTCCAAAACAGTAACAAAATATTGCATCTGGAACTCTGTGTCACTTTCTGATGGATCGGCCCCAAAGCTAATCATGGCCATGAGATTATCCATTCGATATTGTGCGTAATTCCAGTTTTTAGAGTTAACTCGCTGCATCTGACTCCCATTATCAAGTAAATGCTTGTATTATGATAACGCTTAGTCTATATTATTGTGACTTTTAAGTAAACAAACTCAAAAATTAATTAGCATTGAGAGGATATTATGGCTGCTAAGGGACCACGCGTAATCGTAACATTAGAATGTACAGAAGCTAGAAAAGAAGGCGCTTCTCCTTCTCGTTATACAACAACTAAGAACAAGAAGACGACTCCAGAGCGTCTTGAGCTTAAGAAGTATAACCCAAATCTTCGTCGTCACACGATTCACAAAGAAATTAAGTAATT
>CAYWMU010000071.1:0-11756 GCA_964459395.1 uncultured Bacteriovorax sp. | reverse complement strand
ACGCCCTTTTCTTTTTCAGGGACGACCATAACTGTATAGTATTTATCCATGGCAATATTTTAAGCCTAACCACAAGGGGTGTCATCAAACTTTTCTAAGTGTTTTGGGCAACAGTGATAATTACGGAAATATTGTCTTGACCACCATTGGCATTTGCCTGATCAATGAGCTGTTGTACTGCTTTACTGACATCTTCTTTAGTGCAGTGGGCAGGATCACCAAGACAGTTTGTTACAATATGCAAAATATCCGAGTCAGATACTTTTCCATGAAGTCCATCAGAACATATGAGAAAAATATCATTTTTTGAAATACGATAGCTAAAAACATCTACCTGTAGGTCTTCATCAAAGCCCACTGAGCGAACAAGGACGTTTTTTTGGGGATCTTTAACTGCATCTTCACGGGTGTAAATCCCCATATTAAGTTTCTCTTGGACGAATGAATGGTCTCGTGTGAGCTGATAGATGCGAGAGTTATTGATCATGTAAACACGAGAATCCCCAACATTACCAATGATTAAATTGGGACCACAGAATTTAATCGCCGATATAGTTGTTCCCATTCCTGCCAGTTCTGGTACTTCACGTGCCTTAGCAAGAATACTTGAATTAATGAATTGGATGAGGTTGTTAATCATTAATTGATTATCTTCATCAGTTGATTTCTCTATATAAAGAGGCATGATGGAAGTGGACATTTGAGAAGCGATATCACCACCGTTGTGGCCACCCATACCGTCAGCAACAGCGTAAAAAGAGTGTTGAGGCGCCATACAAATCGAGTCTTGGTTGCTCTTTCTTTTACGCCCGATATCTGTTCCGCCCGAAAAAATTATTCCCATTAGTCTGCCTTGATAAATGTCGAATAGTAATATTCTAAAATTAATCTGATTTAAGTCAACAGATCCTTAAAGAAATACCTGATGGGCAAACTCTTCCATGATTTAAACTTAAGCTTTTCCTTTGTCCAAAATGTTCGAAAAGAGTAGAATAGAATTAAGTTCGTAATTTATGCCTTTGGGAGGGAATCCATGGCCAGCATCAATCTGCAGAATTTTATCACTGAAAACTATAATCCTAAGGACTTCTCGCACCTACACTGGCAAGGAAGTATGCAAGATTATCTTGATCTTTTAATGAAAGATCCAAAGATCGCTCGTAATTCATTCCAAAGAATTTATGACATGATTATGAGCTACGGAACTAGCTCTTATACTGAATATAAAAAAGACGTTACTCGCTATCATTTTTTTGATGATCCTATCGAAAATGGTAAAGATGCTATCTTTGGAATTGATGTTCACTTAATGAAGTTAGTTAACTTTTTCCAATCAGCAGCTCTTGGCTATGGGACTGAGAAACGTGTTCTCCTTCTTCATGGGCCAGTGGGTTCAGCTAAATCATCAATTGCTCGACTCCTCAAAAAAGGTCTTGAGCATTATTCAAAAACTGATGAAGGCGCGCTCTATACTTATGAATGGGTTGATGAAGAAGGCTCGGATATTTTAGGGGGACAAAAAGTATTTCCTTCTCCTATGCATGAAGAACCTCTCAAGCTTATCCCAATGGATGTAAGAGAGAGACTGCTAAGCCAAATTCAAGAAACTCATCCTAATTCTCCTTACAGACTAAAAATAAAAGGAGAAGTGAATCCTGCTTGTCGCTTTATTCTTAACGAGTACATGATTAAGTATGATGGCGACTGGAATAAAGTGATGAAGCACATTCGTGTGAAGCGTCTCCTTCTTTCTGAAAAGGATCGTCGTGGTATAGGAACTTTCCAACCTAAAGATGAGAAGAACCAAGACTCAACAGAGCTAACAGGTGATATCAACTACCGTAAAATTGCTATCTATGGATCGGATTCGGATCCACGTGCGTTCAATTTTGATGGGGAGTTCAATATTGCTAACCGTGGAATTGTAGAGTTTATCGAGATGTTAAAACTTGATGTTGCTTTCCTTTATGATCTTCTTGGGGCATCACAAGAGCAATCGATTAAACCAAAAAAATTCGCTCAAACAAATATTGATCTTTGTATTCTTGGTCACACCAACGAGCCAGAGTATAGAAAACTTCAGTCAAACGAATTTATGGAAGCTTTACGTGACCGTACTGTGAAGATTGACGTTCCTTATATTACTCGTTTGGATCAAGAAGTTCGCATCTACCAAAAAGATTATAATTCGACGACTATTCCAAATATCCATATTGCTCCTCATACTTTAGAGATGGCCTCAACATGGGCAATTCTCACTCGTCTTGAAGAGCCAAAGAAATCGGATCTTACAAAGCTTCAAAAACTTAAGCTTTATAACGGAAAAACTCTTCCTGGTTACAACGAAGATAATGTGAAAGAACTTCGAAAAGAAGCGGTTCGTGAAGGTCTAGAGGGAATTTCTGCTCGTTATATTCAAGATAAGATCTCGAATGCTCTTGTTAAAAATGGTCATATCGGATGTCTTAATCCATTCATGGTCTTCAATGAACTTGAATCAGGTCTTAAGCACCATGCTTTAGTTAATTCACCAGATCAGTTAGAACAATATAAAGAGATGCTCGCTGTGACTCGTCAGGAGTATGAAGATATTGTGAAAAATGATGTTCAAAAAGCGATCTCGGTTGATGAGTCAGCTATTCAAACTCTTTGCGCAAACTACGTGGACAACGTTAAGGCCTATACTCAAAAAGAGAAGATTAGAAACAAGTACTCAAACAAATTAGAAGAAGCTGATGAGAGATTCATGCGCTCAATTGAGGAAAAAATTGATATTCCTGAGTCGCGCAAAGATGACTTCAGAAGAGAACTCATGAACTACATTGGTGCTCTTGCCATCGAAGGTAAGCAGTTTGATTACAGAATGAATGAGCGTTTACATCGCGCTCTTGAACTAAAACTTTTCGAAGATCAAAGAGATACAATTAAACTTACAACAATTATTTCCAACGTGGTTGATAAGCAAACACAGGAGAAAATAGAAGTTGTTAAATCTCGCTTGATGAAGAATTTTGGATATTGTGACATCTGTGCCACTGATGCTCTTAACTTTGTTGCGAGTATCTTTGCTAAAGGTGACTCAATTAAGTCTTAAATTGAGAAAAGAAGGAAGTAATAGTGGATCATCCTATTAAAAGAGACCATGCCCGATTCAGAAAGATTGTCAGAGGAAAAGTTCGCGACAATCTTCGTAAGTATGTATCGGAAGGTTCTCAGATTGTGCCTAAGGGTACGGATAAATTTACTATTCCTATGCCGAGTATTGATATTCCTCGTTTCCGTTTTGGCGATAAATCACAAGGCGGAATGGGGCAAGGTCAAGGTCAACCAGGTGATCCTGTAGATGGACAGCAGGATCCGAATGGACAACCAGGGCAAGGAGAAGCAGGAGAGGGAGAGGGGGACAAAGAGTTAGATGTTGAACTCTCTCTTGATGAGCTGGCAAAGATCCTAGGTGAAGAGCTAGAGCTTCCAAATATCGAGCCCAAAGGGAAGAAGTCACTTCAGTCTACTGTTGATCGTTATACTAACATCGGTACCACTGGACCTGATTCCCTAAGGCATTTAAGAAGAACGTACAAGCAAGCTTTAAAAAGACAAATTGCATCTGAAACTTATGATCCGGAGAATCCGGCGGTTGTTCCAATTAGACGAGATTTTCGATATCGCGCAGCTGATACTAAAGTCGAAATGCAGAATGCAGCAGTCGTTATTTATATGATGGACGTCTCTGGTTCTATGGGAGATGAGCAAAAAGAAATTGTTAGGACGGAATCGTTCTGGATTAATTTATGGCTTAAGTCTCAGTATAAGGACATTGAGGTTCGTTATATCATTCACGACGCCACTGCAAAAGAAGTTGATGAACAGACCTTTTTCAGAACTCGTGAAAGTGGGGGAACATTGATTTCTTCTGCTTATAACCTCTGTAAAGAGATCATTGAAAAAGACTATAATCCTAATGAGTGGAATATTTATCCTTTTCATTTCTCAGATGGTGATAACTGGTCGGCAGAAGATACAAAAATTTGTTTAGACCTTCTGGATAATTTTATTTTTCCAGTTTCAAACGTGTTCTGCTACGGCCAGGTTGAGAGCCGTTATGGCTCTGGTCAGTTTTATAAAGATCTTTCTGCTAAATACGGCGAAGATGATGAGAAATTGATCCTTAGTAAGATCAAAAATAAAGATGGAATTCTTGATTCGATTAAAGAGTTTCTAGGAAAAGGTAAGTAAGAATGAATCGTACTAAACCAATCACTGGGGAACTTCTCAATTTAAAGAACGAAATTGAAGGGTATGCCATTGATGCGGGCCTTGATTTTTTTCCTCAGGTGTTTGAAGTATGTGACTATGACACGATCAATATTTTAGCCGCTCAAGGAGGTTTTCCTTCTCGCTATCCTCATTGGAAGTTCGGGATGGATTATGATCAGCTCTCTAAAGGCTACACCTACGGTCTCCAAAAAATTTATGAGATGGTGATCAACACTGATCCTTGTTACGCTTATCTTTTGGCCGCAAATAATTGGGTGGATCAAAAACTGGTCATGGCCCACGTATATGGGCACAATGATTTCTTCAAAAATAACGCCTGGTTTTCTAATACCAACAGAAAAATGATGGACGTGATGGCAAATCACGGAACAAAAATCCGTCGGTATATGGAAAAGTATGGACAGGACAATGTTGAAACTTTCATTGATAAAGTTCTCTCATTGGAAAATCTCCTCGATATCAATGAGCTCTTTGAAACTCCAGAAGTAAAAAGAGGAAGGAGAGAACTAACTGAGAAGCAAATTGCAGAAGATGCTGATGGAGAGTATCTGATCGATGATAGGTCTGCTGCTCTTAAATCTTTTATGCGCACTAAAGAACGCTCTAATCGTGATTTATCAGAAAGTTCAGATGAATCTTCAAGTGATAATATAACAGCCGAGAATAAGAAAACTAGAACTAGAGATATTCTTGGCTATTTGATCAGCTATGCTCCCATCGAAGAATGGCAGGCCGATATTATTGGTATTCTTCGTGAGGAAGCTTACTATTTTTTACCTCAACGTCTCACAAAAATTATGAATGAGGGATGGGCCAGTTACTGGCACTCACGTATCATGACTGAGAAGGCATTAGATGCTTCTGAGATCATTGAGTTTGCTGATAAGCATGCAGGTGTCATGTACATGTCTCGCCAACAAATTAATCCTTATAAAATTGGCATTGAGCTCATGCGTGACATTGAGTTCCGCTGGGACAGAGGAATGTTTGGTAAAGAGTATAATGACTGTACGGATATGGAAGAGAAACTTCATTGGAATAAAAAACTAGACTTAGGCCGTAGTAAAATCTTTGAGGTTAGAAAAACTCATAACGATATATCTTTCATTGATGAGTTCCTCACTCCTGAGTTTTGTGAACGTCAGCAGTTATTTACCTACAAGTATAATCCGAGAACAAGTCGTTTTGAGATCGACTCAAAGGACTTTGCAGCTATTAAGCAAAAACTACTTTCGCAGTTAACTAATTTCGGTCAGCCCATCATTGAAGTTACCGATGGAAACTTCGGTAATAGAAAAGAACTTCTCCTTGAGCATATTCACTATGGAGTGGATCTTGATGCTCAATACGTAGATGCAACTCTAAGAAATCTTCATGCTATTTGGAAACGTCCAGTGAATCTGGCTACTAAGTATGAAGACAAAGAAGTGATTTTTAATTTTAATGGTAAGGAATTTAAAACTCTTGATAGTTAGGTTTCCTCTCGAAACCTAACTTTAATTTCTCTAATCAAATCTTCCCACTCATTGTTTTTGAAGTACCTCGGATGAAAACTCAAATGGTGTTCTCCATAGCTGAGATATTCTCTGTTGAGAGGTCGATATTTAATTCCATCTAGTCTTATAAGTTCGTCTTCGGGATCAGCAAAGGTCTTGGGATAGTGGTTGAGTTCGAGCTTCTTTGTTAATTCAAAAAGCATCCTATATTGTCCCCAGTAACAAAAATTTCTTAGTCTGAATTCTTTCGGAGAGAAACTTGGCAAGGGGAAATATGTTGGTAAGAATCTCAGCCGGGCGAGATTGAACTTGGTTTTAAGAGCAGGTGAAAGGTAAACCACTTTATCTAAGTTTAAATCAATAAGACCTTTTTCAAAAAAGTATTGAAGATAAGCACATCCAAGGGAATAAGAAATAATATAGGGGTCATGTATAAGCACATTACTTAATTCATTTCTAAAGCTTTTAAGAGTGGTCTTGATATTAAAGCTGAGAGGACCTTCAGAATGGTGGGGGAGTTTCATGTAGATGACATCAAACTCACCAGCAAAGCTCTTACCCAGCTCATGAAGAGCTTCAATTTTGTTATTGAGTCCATGCAGTATAAGGAGCTTCTTCATTCTCATATATTTATCATCACATCAGTTCAGAAGTAATTAGCGCGAGGTGTAAAAATAAGTTAAGTGCGCATGACGCTTGTTTGTTTGACCAGACAAAGGTTTTTGGATACAAACTCCCTCTGTTTATTCTTATGGAGGTATTTTATATGAAAAAAATGATTTTCGGGGCCTTTTTAGCTTTAACTATGACATCAGTTTTTGCTCAGGATTCTGACCTTGTATTAAATGATGAACGTTGGCTTGCTGAGTTTACAACTTATGTATGTGAAGATGGGAATGGTGAGGCCCGCCAAGTTCCGAACGAGCTTGCTCTTTTTAACGTTCAATTCGGTCGTCTCACAACTGATTTTAGCCTAGATAATGTTCTTATCAAGGCCACCTTCACTGAGAATGGGCAAGAGTGCCGTTATAGTGCCATGATGTTTGCTGATAATGCTGCTTGGACAATTGGACTTGTAGATTCAAAAGCATACTCTGTTAACGGTGCTACAGATTGCACTGAAGGTAAGAATGCTCTTGATTCAATCCTTGAATTCAATAGCTATAAGTATCTCCATGGGCGTGCAGCTATTTTTGTTAATTCGGAAAATGCCGAGGCATCTTGTGGAAGCGACAAAATTGGAATTCATTTCCAGGCGAGAGGTCGTATTAACTAGTTTTTTTATATTGGGGTTACCTTAGGGTGACCCTTTCTTTGGGATTAGCTCAACAAGTTGATCGTCAAGTTCCTCGATATCAAGTTGATTAACATAAACAGCTTCCTTAAGAGGAGTGTTTATAGAAGAACTTGTAAGTTCCTTCCACTTTTCTGTATGTTCAACTTCTCCCTGTCTTCTCACAACAAATGGAAAATCCTGCCAATGTGTTGTTTGAAAGAGGATCCAGCAATTAACCACATCGTATTGCTGACAACTCATATCTGCTTGTTTTGTTAGTTCATCAACCTTACTTCTCATAAGCTTTGTGAATGAATGGAGTTGAGTCACATCAAGGTGAGTGCCACGGCCTGTTTGTTGTGAGATATAATGAAGAAGTTTTTCTGCCTTCTCAAATTCTCCTCGCTGAATCATAAATGATGTAAGTAGGGTAAGTTTATGAGGTATATGTTTTTGATCAGCGTAAAGATTTTCGGTATAAATACTTCCATTCTGCCAGTCACCTAGAATCCAAGAAAGGGGCAGTAATCTCTCGAGAGCATTTTCGGAATTCTGCTTCATCTCAAGTGCCAGTCTAAACTGAGCGTAAGCTATTTCATACTTACCTTGAAGAACATATAAGTTACCTTTAATGGTTTCAGCATTCGGAGTTTTGAGGTCTTCGATAAAACGGTAGGCATTTACAAATTGCCCGTTTCGAAAATACATATGGCCTAGAATTTCTCTTAACTCTTGGTCTTTAAAATCTTCTGTCTTCAAGCGATTAACTTCTGGAAGGAGAAGTGAGTCCTGGTTCAGATAGATTGAGAGCTTCAAAAGAATTTTGAGATCATTCATAGAAAGAGCATCCAGTCGCACTTTTCTAAAAGGAACTTGGGTAATCCCTTCGCTATGATCCACTTTTATTTTAACCAAAGTATCAAGCCAAGTAAGGTTTAGCCTTCGGAAACTTTGAGCGTTTCCGATTTGGCATTTATCCCAATTTTTTTCAAGATTTTGAACTTTGTTTAGAATGATTTGATTGAGCACTTGGAGAGTGCAAATTTTAGCAAATTCAGGGAACTTATTGAGTTCAGGAAGAGAAAGATAGATTTGAGACTTCTCATATTTTCCCTGAATAAAACTCAAAACGGCGAGATAACGATAGATTATTGGTTTGAGTTTTGTATTGGAGTAAGCAAGTTTTGATAAATGAAGTTGGGCCTCTTTGGTCTTACCATTGAGCAGAAAGTACTTGGCCTTTTTTAGATCTTTACTTTCTCTACCTATTTTTGTGAAGAGTGCCTGCTCGAGTTCTTCCATTCCAAATAGTTCAGGAGATAGCTGGTAGCTACCCCTGCGCATATAATGGTCGGTCTCCTCGACGTGAGCAAGAACCAGTTGAGAAAAGAGCAAGAACCCTAAAATTATGTATTTCACAATAAACCTATCGAAATATTATCCGATAAGTTTAAAAAGAATTTTCAAAGGATAGTTGATAAAAAAGGTATTTCTTCTCCTCTTTCTTATTCAGTCTTTCTCCGTATGGGCACTGGTGCCTGTAGAGGGAATCCTGCGTGGAGAAGCGGAGCTTGAGTATCAACAAGATCCACTTCGCCATATCTTTCCTTCGTTCAAGCTTCAAAAAGGGGATGAGGCCCGTAAAGTGAAGTTTTATCACCACCGCTATCAGCAAGGTGAATACCTTAACGGTTCTTGTAGTTACTATGGATCTATTAGCTATGGGGATTCTTGGAGAGAGAGTCAGGCCATTAGAAGTGTGGCTTCAACCTTACAGTATATCGGGTTAGATACTGCTATCAAGGCCCTGGGGACGTACGCCAGAGAGCTTTCTGTTGATGAATCTAGCTACAGCTATCTTGTTGATAATCTTGTGACTAATTACTGTTCAAAAAATCTCACACTTTTCTCACTTAAAACAGTAAAGGCTTCTTTAAATCACTATTATAAAAATCCTCATACTGAACTGATTCCCCGTATCGAAAGTTCACCCTATACGAGTGAAGTTTTCAAGAACTCAACAGGTGGCCCTGCTTCTCGAACAAATGAATTTGAGTACTCCATTGAACTCTTTAGAGACTTCTGCTCCTGGGGAGGAGACATTAGTGACTATCGAATGATGGCCCCCTATCTAAAAAATCGATTCATCATGAGTTTTATATTTGAAAATATAAACAAGAAGAAACCTCATTTAAACGAAGAAACAGCAAAAGTAAGTTTGATTGAGAATCCGGACGGGCTTCAAGTAAATTGTGAAGAACTCATTTGTCGCAAAGTTGATACAGAAACTTTTGTGAAGAAATTTCCTCTATCAGTGGGCTCATCAGGTCTCTCAAGTGACCTAGAGAAAATGTATTGCCAACATTTTAGATATCTCGATTATAAGAACGATTCAATTCCACAAGTTAAAGAATGGATTAAAGAACAAAGTTTAGAGTCAGTCGTTTTCAGACAGAATTTGATGATATCTTTTATGAGTGGTATTCCTGATCCTTTTTTTGGCCTTAATGACTATAAAGAGCTTCCCTTCCTCGCAAAAAGTAGCATTGATGAACGTTGGACCAAATGGTCAAAGGATGTACTGGCCTCGTTTTCAAAAGATCTTCTGTTTGAAGAATCGATGAAGATAAGTGTTAAACCGAAATCTGATTATGTCTCTCTTGTGACAGAAGGTTATACCTTAGATCTTTTTATCACTCTGGGAGAGATGGATCGAATGTTAGGGGAGATGGATAAATTCAAAATGAAGTTTGATATTAAACTCTCAAAAAACTATCTTTTATGGCTTAGAAAAGAGTGGAGTCAATCTCTAAAAGAGGCAAACTATGATGGACAGAAAAAACTTCAACAGCATATTCAAGTAACCCTGCAAACACTGTTCAAAGATAAAGAAGCGCATTATCAACAAAAAATTTGGAATGATGATTTATTCAGAATTCTTGCCGATGAACTTCTTATGCAAGTTTCTAAAGCACCAGTGTCATGGTTTGAGACAGGTTATGAGGATAAAATGATAAAAATTCCAGTTACCTTCCATTACGGAATTTTTGCTCTCAGTTATCTCAAGTATAGAGCGGATATTGTTAGTGATAGCGGAAAACTCAAACTTTAATTTTGTCCTTTACTTGACAAAAAAGCAGACCATCCCCACATTGTTTTCATGACAAAAAATAAAAATCCCGTTGTGGATATTGAAATAATTTCGGACAAGAAAGCGGCCATACCTAAGTCTAAAGACGAGGTTATCGATATTTCTGAAGTTCAGACTTCCTTGCCTGCCATTCGACCTGATACTTCAGTTAAAGTACAAGATCCACTCACTGTTTACCTTAAAGAGATTGCTCGCTATAAGCTTCTAAGCATTGAGGAAGAAAAGGCCCTGACTCAAGAATTATTTGAAACAGGGGATATCGATGTTGCTAAGAAGCTCGTTGTCGCGAACCTGAGGTTAGTTGTCAAAATTGCTTTAGAATATCGTTCAGCTTACAAGAATGTCATGGACCTTATTCAGGAAGGAAATATTGGTTTAATGAAGGCCGTCTCTAAGTATGACCCTACGAAAGGGGCCAAACTTTCTTATTATGCTAGCTGGTGGATTCGCTCTTATATTCTAAAATTCATCCTTGATAATTTTCGCCTTATTAAAATCGGCACCACTCAGGAACAAAAGAAGCTTTTCTACAATCTTATGAAAGAAAAGCAGAAGCTCATGAGTATGGGGATTACACCTGATGTAAAGCTTCTGTCTGAAAATCTCGGTGTTTCGGAAAAAGCTGTGATTGAAATGGATCAGAGGCTGAGCGCATCGGGCCAAGAGATCAGTTTTGATCGGCCAATTGAAGAAGGTTCAGGTCAGACTCTAGGAGACTTTATTGCCGATGACTCCCTTAATCTTGATGACCAGTTAGGGGAGCTTCAAAACCTTGAAATTCTGAAGGATAAGCTTGGTGACTTTATGCAGCAACTCAAGCCTCGCGATAGAGAAATCTTTGAAAAACGGTTACTTAGCGAGATTCCTGAAAGCCTGCAATCCATTGCAAATGACTACGGTGTAAGTCGTGAAAGAATTCGCCAGATTGAAGAACGACTCCTCTCACAATTAAAGATTTACATGTCTGAATTTCTTAGTTAAAACTGCATGAAGTCAAATAATTACGAATGGAGGCAATAGGGCCCGTCCATTCAAAACTTGCACTAGGTTCCAATGGAAGATTGTTGCTTGGGCATAGGAGAATAAAATGATTACAAGTGAAAAAACAGCAGAAATCGTTCAAAAGTTCGGTGGTTCTGAGAAGAACACTGGTTCAACTGAAGTTCAGATCGCTATTCTTACAGAAAGAATTAAAAACCTTTCTGCTCACCTTAGCGATAACAAGAAAGATCACTCTTCAATGAGAGGTCTTATGAAGCTTATTGGTCAGCGTCGTTCACTTCTTAAGTATCTTACTAAAAAAGATGCTGCTCGTTATACGAAATTAATTGCGGAGCTTGGTCTACGTAAGTAATAATAAAGTAGGGGCCTTTTTAGGGCCCCTTTTTTTTAGTTTTGGAATTTTTTTAGAAGGTTGTGTTTTTTGGAGATAAAAAGAAGATTAAGCTTAAAGTTTTGTTTTCTCTTTATCTCTCAAACTTCCTCAAAAAAATCCCCAAAATAGACATTAAAAAAATACACGTGATGAATTTTCATCACAAAAGTTATTTATAGG
>CAYWMU010000070.1:0-11932 GCA_964459395.1 uncultured Bacteriovorax sp. | reverse complement strand
AGATCCAATTACCACTGTAAGAGATGGTGATTGGGTGAAGGCCGATGGGACAACTCTAGGTGCTGATAATGGAATCGGTTGTGCCGCCGCTCTGGCCCTGATGCTTGAAAAAGATATTGCTCATCCACCATTAGAACTACTTTTTACAATCGATGAAGAGACAGGACTCCATGGAGCATGGGGTGTTGAAGCGGATAAGCTTCAAGGGAAAAAAATGCTCAATCTCGATACAGAGGAGTGGGGAAGTTTCTATATTGGTTGCGCTGGTGGAATTGACTATGAACTCACTAAAAACTTCGAGTTTGTTCCGAGCAAGTTATCAGGGAAAAACTATAAGTTAATCGTTGGTGGCTTTGTTGGAGGACACTCAGGAGTTGATATTCACGAGCAAAGAGGAAATGCTCTGAAGTTTCTTATGGAGTGGTTAAATCTTCTCTCTCGTTTTGAACTTCGTGAATGGCGAGGAGGAAAGGCCCACAATATTATCCCTCGCGATGCTTTTGCTCTTGTTCGTTTGGAAAACACTGATGAGGCATTAAAAGTAGGGGAAGAGTTAAAGAGCCGATGGTTAAATTTTCTTCCCGAAAATGATCAAAATATTTTTGTAAAAATTGAAGAAGTTGAAGATGATTTTAGCGAAGTTATGAGTGCTGATAATACAAAAAATATTATCTCATTTATGCTCGCTTTCCCTCATGGGGCCCACAAGATGGATCTTGCTACAGGAAGAACTCTTGTTTCTCTTTCAAACAATATGGCCGTAAGTCTTTTAGTACGAGGGCAATTCTATCTCCAATCCTCTCTTCGTTTTTTTGATCGTGGAGAATGCGTGACTTTAGAAAACCAGATTCAGGCATTGGCCCATGGTTTTGATCTAAACTTCACCAAAAATGGAGAGTATCCAAGTTGGAAACCGGTGAAAGAGAATAATCTTTTGACCATCGCCACTTCATGCTACGAAAAACTCTATAACACACCGGCAAAAGTGACTGCAATTCATGCGGGCCTTGAATGTGGAATTCTTAGAGATAAGATCGGCCCTATTGATGCTGTATCCTTTGGGCCAACAATTACAGGAGCTCATTCACCTGATGAGCGAGTTAACGTTTCCTCTGTTGAGAAATTCTGGTATCTTTTTATAGAAATTTTAAAATCACTCTAATTTAGGAGCACTTCTATGTCTTATGAAGTTTACAACATCATTCACTTAACATCGATCATGATTCTTTTTACGAGTCTTGCGATTACATTTTTTGGTTTAAATTCAAAACTGATTAAGATTTGCACAGGTATTGCGACTCTTCTTACTCTTGTTGGAGGAATGGGATTAATGGCAAGACTTGGAATTGGTCATACAGAAGGCTGGCCAATGTGGATTAAAGTTAAGATGACTATTTGGTTCCTTATCGGAATTGGAGGAGCGATTGTTGCTCGTCGTTTTCCAAAGTATGGCAGACCTGCATACTGTATAAGTTTAGTTCTCTTCATTATCGCAGCTACTGCCGCTACTTATAAGTTCTAATTGTTTCATAAGGCAGCCCCAGAGCTGCCTTTTTTCTTTTCAATCCCTTATAGACATTCCACAATAAGATATGATCTTAATTCACGGATTTTTACAGCTATATATTTATATTATTATCATTGATGTGATCATGAGCTACTTCCCGCAAATGCGTGGGCAAGTGTGGGCGCAGAAAATTCACCAAATGGCAGATGTTAGCTTACGTCCGGTCAGAGAGATGATGCCTGCGAATCTACCTTTCGATATTTCGCCGATGATCGTTATTATCGTGATCCAGATTTTAAAATCGGTTCTGTAAGGGATGGGAATGGATGATATTTCTCTCTTATTAAGTGAAACCTATAAACATTTTGATAAGCACTTCGCTGATAGTTCAATTGATGAGATAACAGAAGAGTCCACTGTTGAAGCTATTAATGCTGAAATTCCCACGACTCCTGGAATTCTTTATCATATTCAAAAAACAAAAGGGATTTTTGTTCTGAGACTAATGAAATCATCAAATCTTCGTGATGATTACACATTGGTGACAGATAACCCTGACGATTATCCAAGCCTAAGGCTCATTAATGGAAGTGAAGTCGTTACTCCTAAGTTCTTCATGATGGACAACTTATTTCAGGCGGAAGTGATCTGTGATCATCTTCATAATCGACGTTTTCCTGTACAGGAAGAGTTGATGTGTAATATTTCTGATCCTGGATTTAGTTGGTGGTTACGCCCAACTAATAGTGGATTTCAAATTTGTTTCTCTATGTCACTTGGCCTTGATGAGAATTGTATTAAACTCGGACCACTAGGGGACCAACGTTTAGCAGTAAAAAACTTTCAACTTCTTGAACGTTTAATCACTTCAGCAGGTCTTAGTCTTGATGTGGCCAATGAAGTAGGTCGGGTGAGTTTCTCAGATCCAGGGCTATTTCTTTCAGAAGAATTAAAAGATCTCTTTGAACTAGGGGTAGTTGGGGACGGGCTAATTGGTTTATTCAAACTTCTGGCCAGCCGACTTAAGAATCACCAAGACTTAGAAACTTCATGGCTCTATCTTCAAGAGCTGGCCAGTGTGAGAAGATTCTGGATTCAGGTCCAGTATGATCTTACTCAGTGTTGAGTTTGAGAGTATTTTTCTTCGTGCTTAGCTGCTAGGTAACCAGTAATCACTAATTGAGCAAGCATTCCAACTTCTTCATCCTCAGTAATTCCGTAGAATTTTTCGATATGCTGAACGAAGAGGTCAAGTTCCTCGTCATTGAGATAAGTTTCGGTTAACTTCATCATGTCTTCCGATTCCATCTTCTCTAAGGTCTCGAAAAAGTTATTCAAAATCGACATTTTGCTCGTCATTGTGTTCCCTTATTTATGTGTTCTAGCTCATTTTACGAAAGTTCTCTTAATTGGAAAGAGAGAAGATAGGTCAGTAAGATTTACCTGATCTTAAGACTCATTTTACTTTTAGTTAAAACTTATGCTAAATAGCCTTTAGTCGTTTTTTTGGGCCTCCCCACCCGGATCTTATCTGTCTAATTAGGTCTAAGTGGTCATAGGTTTTGTTTTGAGACCATGAGACCGTCTCACCACATTCAAAATGCGCTTTATATACTTTATTTCTCTAAAGGAGAAACACGCATGTCTTTTGTTGAATTAGGACTCAAAGAGTCTTCGCTTAAAGCTATTGAAAAAATGGGTTACGAGAACCCGTCTGAGATCCAATCTCAAGCGATCCCAGTACTATTACAGGGGGATGTTGATTTTATTGGCCAGGCACAAACAGGATCAGGAAAAACAGCTGCATTTGTTTTACCACTACTCGAAAAGATTGATCTTAAATCGCCAACATTACAGGCGCTTATTCTTGCTCCAACTCGTGAGCTTGCTAACCAAATCCACGAAGAAATTGTAAAGCTCTCTGCTTTTGAACCAGCTCGATCTATGTCAGTTTATGGTGGTACATCAGTAGGTCTACAGATTCGTGACCTTAAGGCCCGAAAGCCGCAAATCGTTGTTGGGACTCCTGGACGAGTAATGGATCTAATTGATCGTGGTGTTCTTAAATTTGATAACACGAAATATGTGATTCTCGATGAAGCTGATGAAATGCTTGATATGGGATTCTTTGATGATGTAACTGCGATTATCGATGAGATTGCTGAAAAAAGAATTTGGATGTTCTCTGCAACTCTTCCAGGTCCTATTTCTGACCTTGTGAACAGAGAGTTCTCAAACCCTGTAACTGTTCGAGTAACGAAAAAAGTTCTTACAGCTGATTCAGTTGAGCAGCTAGCAGTCGTTGTTCGTCGTGGTGATGCTACTGAAGCTCTTTGTCGTTATATGGATTTTTCAGACGAGATGTATGCCATCATCTTTACTCGTACCAAAATTGGTGCAAAAGAACTTACAGATGAATTAAATGCGAGAGGTTATCCAACAGATTCTCTACACGGAGATATGGATCAAGCTGCTCGTGATATGACGATGAAAAAGTTCAAGGACAAAAAGATTAACCTTCTTGTTTGTACTGACGTAGCCGCTCGTGGGATTGATGTTAACAACCTTACTCACGTAATTAACTTTGGTCTTCCACAAGATAATGAATCATATGTTCACCGTATTGGTCGTACAGGCCGTGGTGGTAGTAAAGGGATTTCTCTTTCTATTATCGAGCCAAATGAGCAAGGTCGTGTAGGGCAAATTGAAAGAATCACTAAAGCAAAGATTGAACGCATCAAGCTTCCTAATGTTGAAGAGATTCGTGAGAAAATTCTAGAGAAATCTATGGTTCGTTTCAACGATCATGTGGCTTCATTTAATGAAGATGAAGCTCCAAATTTTGAAACTTTCAAAGCGAAGTTTGCTGAACTTGATAAAGAAGATTTAATCAAAGGAATCTACGGATTCATGTTTGAGAATACTTTAAAGAGATACCAAAAAGCTCAGGATATCGATGTTGCTCCTCGTGAGAGAGGAGAGCGCGGTAATCGCGGAGTACGTGCAACTTCTGGCATGCAGAGATTCTTCATCAATCTTGGACGCATGGATGGAATGACTCCGGGAGACCTTCTGAAGTTTGTTGCATCTACCACAAATATTTCAGGTCGTGATATTGGCCGAATTGATACTAAAGAGAAGTTTTCGTTTATTGAAGCTCCTGTCCACCTGATTGATTCAGTTCTAGGACTTCAAGGAGAGCTTTATAACAATCGTCGAGTGAGTGTTGAACTTGCTGAGTCTGCTGGTCCTCGTGGTGGTAGCGGTGGCGGTGGTTTCCGCGGCGGTCGCGGAGGCGGTGGCGGTTTTAGAGGCGGCCCTCGCTCAGGTGGCTTCGGTGGAGATCGCGGTGGAAGAAGATTTGAGAATAGCGGAGCACGCTACTAGGAAAAAACTTCTTTTATATTAATGAGTTGTAAGCGCTAACTGACCATGTTAAATTGTTAAGTACACAATTGAAATGGTGCAGTTAGCGCACCTTAAATACAGGATGTATTTGAGTGGAATTTAGAGCTCCTGATGAATTTGAAGAAGTTGAGTCACCTTTTGCTCGTCCTCAAGCTGCGGCGGCACCGAGGAAAACTCAGCGTCTAAGAAATAAAAAAAATGTTTTTAATCGCCCTTTTACAGCAGGTCCTTCGGTCCCTCCAGCAGTAGTTGAGACCAAGGCTTCACGTAAGTCTATTGCCTATGCAGATCAGGCAGAACTTCTTCAATATCGCGATAGTGAATTAGATGACACTCCCATTGATTACTTGGAGCCTAAGGTTCAAAGACGTCCGGCCCGAGTTAAAGCTAATCCTAAAAAAAAATCAAGTAACAGATCAAAGACTTCACTCCTTCCTAAATTAGGGTGGGGGATAATCGGACTTATGGTTTTGCGCTTAGTTTTTATGGATAGAGGCGTTTACGACTATTATTCGACACAGAATCTTATTAAGACAAAAAATCAAGACATCCAAAACTTTACTCGTGAAAATGAGGAACTCAAGAATGAGATTTCTCGAATTCATGTTGATTCAAACTATCAGCGCCAACTTGCTAAGGAACACTTAGGAGTAATTGCTGCAGATGAGTTTCTCATTCTTTTCGCTCAGGATGGAAAAGAACTTTCGGAGAATGAGATTTAGGTTATAGGTTTTGAATCGCCTTCTGAGCTTCAGGGGAATACTCAATCTTGAGTTGATCCCCCACTTTAATTTCTTGAGATATTTTTGAAGTCGCTTTCATTTCTAAGACATGATTTGACCAAACGCCTCGGGCCCGAGGAATAAGATCCGGATTATTTCTTCCTTTATAATGCTGAAGATTGCGGACAATATCTAAAACTTTGAAATTGAGATCAAGGTAGATGAGGTCAAGATTGAAGTAAGTGTCGGGCATCCAGAAATGTTTTTCTCCCGCTTCAGGGTAATAGAAGAGCATACCTTCATTATCTTTAAAATCAGATTCCTGAACACCTGAGAGGCCTTGCTCTTGTTCGCTGGGTGTTAATGCAAGATAAGTTGTGACGACATGGCCTTGCGCTGTGGTTAATTTTCCCTTCAGAAGAGCAGGTCTAGTGCTGTTGCAGGATAGAAGAAGAAAAATGGAGCTTAAAGCGAGAAGTTTTATCATGAAGATTCACCGTGATTAATGTATGATTTCCAGGACTAATACTAGCAAAAAGGTGAGGAGCGAGTAAATGTTAAAACTTCAAGGTCTAATGAGGACGCATCATTGTGGAGAGTTAAGAGAATCTGATATTGGTAAAACAGTCACGTTATGTGGTTGGATGAACAAGTATAGAAATCTTGGAAGCCTTCATTTCATTGATCTTCGTGATAAGTACGGAGTAACTCAACTTGGATTTGAAAACTTTAAAGGTGATATCAATGAACTGAGAAAGTTCTCTCTTGAGTCAACTCTTATCGCTACTGGAGTTGTTACCGCTCGTCCTGAATCTGCTCAAAATAAAAATATGAACACAGGAATGGTTGAAGTTCAGGTTACTGAAATTCGTGCTCTAGCTATTGCTGATGAAGTTCCCTTCCTACCTCATGGAATGGTTGGTGCAACAGAAGATTTACGCTTAAAGTATCGCTATCTTGATCTTCGCTCTAAAAAACTTCAAGATATTCTCGCTCTTCGCTCTAAGGCAACTCGTGCTGCTCGTGAAGCTCTTTATGATTTAGACTTTGTAGAAGTAGAAACTCCTATTCTTTATAAAACAACACCAGAAGGAGCTCGTGATTATATCGTTCCTTCACGTGTGCACCCTGGAAAAGTGTATGCTCTTCCGCAGTCTCCTCAAACTTTGAAGCAGCTTCTCATGATTGCTAATACTGATAAGTATTTCCAGATTTGTCGCTGCTTTCGCGATGAAGATCTTCGTGCTGATAGACAGCCTGAATTCACGCAAATCGATATTGAGGTTTCGTTCCCAACATTAGAGTACATGAGAAATCTTGCTACTCATATGGTGAAACGTCTTTTCAATATGCCAGATGATTTTGAAATGAGAGGAATCTCTTACGATGAAGTGATGCGCGACTATGGTTCTGATAAGCCAGACGTTCGCTTTGCTCTGAAGCACATGAATGTTACTTCTATCTTTGCAAACTCAGGATTTGCTACTTTTGCTGATGTTGCTGCTGCTGAGGGGTTAGTAAAGGCGATTTTTGTTCCGACCTCAATGGGAACACTTGCTCGCAAAGATATTGATGCACTCGTAGAAGTGGTTAAACCTTACGGTGGTAAAGGGGTTGCTTGGTTTAAGACTGAAGGAGAAAATATCTCTGGTGGTATTTCCAAATTCATTACTCCAGAAATTCTTTCTGCACTTACTGAGCTATCTGTTGAGAAGGGTGACGGGCTATGGCTTTTCTGCGCTGATAAGAATGAAAATATCACTCATGACTGCGCAGATGCTCTGAGACGCCATCTTGGAAAATCTCTAAATCTCATCAATCAAGATGAGTATACTTTCCTATGGGTTTATGATTTCCCACTTTTTGATTACGATAAAGAAACCAATACTCTGGCGGCCAAGCACCACCCATTCACTCGTCCTAAAGATGAGGATGTGGAATTATTCTTTAGTGATGATAAGGCAAAAATTGGCACAGTTAAGGCCTATGCCTACGACATCGTTTGTAATGGTTATGAGATCGGTGGTGGTTCTCTAAGAATATTTGATAACAAACAACAGTCACAAATGTTTAACCTTCTTGGTTTCACACCAGAAGAAGCTCAAGCGCAGTTTGGTTTCTTTGTAGAAGCTCTTAAATACGGAACACCTCCTCACGCCGGTATGGCATTCGGACTAGATCGAGTGATTATGCTTCTCGCAAAAACAGACTCGATTCGTGATGTGATCGCTTTCCCTAAAACAGCTTCAGCTACAGATATGATGGCACAAGCTCCTTCAGTTCCAGCGAAGGCCCAGACGGATGAACTAGGATTTACTTGGATTAAAAAAGATTAATAACTGCCTCACATAAATGTGAGACAGTTATTTTTATACATTTTTTAAACGCTTAGAGTTAGAACTACGTCATTTCGTGGTTTTAACTCTTAAAAAGAAGTTCAAATTTTGCATACCCGGAATGGGTATGACACCTCATTGCCCTAATTCCGCCTGCAGTTTCTTTGGATCAAAGGATTTTGTTCGAAAGAACGGACGTTTTTATCGTCGTTGTGAGTCTCGCTACATCGCACGGTTTATTTGTCTTCAATGCCGAAAAAGTTTTTCTCATGCCACTGGAGCGCTTGAATTTCGGCAAAAGAAGCGACGAGAGAATTCTCTTCTTAGAAAACTTCTTGCTTCAAGTGTATCCCTTAGAAGGAGTGCTTTGATTTTAGGAGTAAGCCGAACCACCATTGATCGCAAACTTGTTTATCTGGCAAAAAAGGCACGGCTCTCTCAGCAAGAGTTTTTAAAATCAATTAAGGGTACGGTTACTGACATACAGTTTGATGATTTGATCACTACCGAGCATACGAAGCTCAAGCCCCTTACGGTCTCACTAGCGGTGGATAAGAAGAGACGCTTTATATTGGGGGCCGAGGTTGGAAAGATTCCGGCCTTTGGACATCTGGCCGAACTCTCTCGAAGAAAGTATGGGATGCGTCCGAATGAGCATCAGCAAGTACTCGAGGCCCTGTTTAAAACCATTGCTCCTGCACTCATTAAAGAACCTCTTATCGAGAGTGATGAACATCGTCTTTATCCTTTTGTCGTTAAAAAGTATGTACCTGATGGTGAACATCTTCGTTACAAAGGTGGACGCGGCTGTATCGTTGGACAGGGAGAACTCAAAAAACTCGCTCGCGATCCTTTATTTACGCTCAATCATACCTGCGCCATGCTTCGGGCAAATATCAATCGACTCGTGAGAAAAACTTGGTGTACGAATAAAAAAATTGAACGACTCAAAATGCATCTGGATATTTTTATCGACTTTTATAATCAGACTTATCTTCAGGCATAATCTTAAAATACAGAATATAAAATAAGAAACAAGAAGAGAACCAAGGGAGATTCTCTTCTTATTTTATCAACATTTAAGTGAGGCAGTTAGAAAAGATTAAGCAGCAATTTCTAAATCTAGTTGGTCTTCAAGTTCATCTTCTTTGATGAGGGCATGAAGATCAACTCTTTCATCTCGAATCGATACAAGGTTGTCATAGCGGTAATCGATTTTAACAAATGAGTCTTTAATTAAAAAATAAGTGGCCCCGAAAGTAACGATAGTAAGAGTAAAGTAGAATGCTTGTTTTAAGGCATGTCCTTCATTAATTCTTTGTTTCGTTACTCTTGAACCAATGGTGAGACCATCACAGGCATAAAAACAAATTGAATAATAGGTAAAAAGCATCAAAGGAAGAATGATAAGTCCCATATAAGAAGGGAAAGTCATCTGGAACTTACTACTAAGAGTTCCGAGATAAGAATTAAAAAAAAGAGAAATCATAGAGATGGTCAGAGTGTTAATAAAACTAACGGCCAAGTAGTCTATGAAAAGTGAAAAAATATTTTTTAAAACAACTGGTTTCTTTTTTTCTGGAACAAGAAAAGTACTAGGTATTTTTTCAGAAAAAAGAGCGAAGGGAATAAGGTTCATAGATTCTCCTTATATTCTTATCGGATATAAGGAGAATTTCTAAAATTCTTTGTTTAATGAGTGATATTCTTGAGTTTTGCGAGATAGTTTAAAGCATCAAGAGGAGTCATCGTCATAATATCTATATTCTTAATATCTTCTTCAAGCTTTAAGAGATGCTCCGGAATAGGCTTTTCCACAATTTCTGGTGCACCAAAAAAGCTTAGTTGCTCCAGTGTTTTTGACTTCGACTCAGTCGTAAGACTTGATAGTACTTCTTTTGAAGCCGTTTGTTTTTCTTCTAAACCATGAAGAATCTCGCGACTGCGCTGAAGAACTGATTGCGGAAGACCTGCAAGTTCGGCCACATGAATACCAAAACTCTGAGTTGCTCCCTGCTCAATCAATTCATACATAAATTGAACTTTACCGTTTTTCTGTTCCGTGCGGACAGTGAAGTTCTTGGCCTGCGGTAGAGTGTTCACCAGATCAATGAGTTCATGATAGTGAGTAGCAAAGAGGGTAATAGGTTTTAGGTCTTTTACAAAATGTTCAACCAGAGCCCAAGCAATAGAGAGCCCATCATAGGTTGAAGTTCCACGTCCAATTTCATCGAGGATGATAAGGGAGCGAGGGCTTGCGTGACGAAGAATTTCTGCAGTCTCACTCATCTCAACCATGAAAGTTGATTGGCCGCGGATAATGTCATCGCTGGCACCAAGACGGCTAAAGAGGTAATCACAAATTCCTAAGGTGACTTTTGAAGCGGGAACAAAGCAGCCTAGTTGAGCAAGATATTGAATGATGGCCACTTCACGCATTACGGTGGTCTTACCGGCCATGTTAGGTCCAGTGATTAAACCGAAGAAGCATTTTTCATCTAGGTGAATATCATGAGTAATAAAACTCTCGGTGATATTGGCCTTAATAAGTGGATGCCAGGCACCTTTAATACTGATGATCTTTTCATCACGAAGTTCTGGTCTCACAAAGTTTTCTTGGAGTGAAATCCATGCAAGAGAGCAGAAGACATCAATCTGGGCCAAGCGTTTTGCAATATCTAAAATGAGAAAAGATTGATCAGAGATTTGTGTGCAAATTTTTTCAAAGATTTCTTTCTCAAGTTTTACAAGTTTGTCGAGGGCCGAGGTCACATCTTTTTCAAAGTCCTCAAGCTCTTTAGTAACGTATCTCTCGTTGTTCACAAGAGTTTGTCTTCTCATAAAGTGTTTAGGAACTTTAGAGAGATGTGAGTTAGAGACTTCGATGAAGTAACCTGAGATATTGTTATGTTTAATTTTTAAATTAGTAATCCCGGTTTCATTACGGTAGTGGGCTTCTAGTTTTAAAATCTCATCACTTGCCGAGCTTGAAAGGGCCGCTAAGCGGTCACGTTCTTTACTGGACCCTGGCTTAATGAGATTTCCTTTATCTTGATGAGCACCCATCTCATCAGAGATAGTGGTAAAAATATGCTGGGATAAATTCTTTAAAAACTCTTCATCTTTTTTAGGAAGAGGTGAGAAGAAACCATAATTTTTCTTAATAAGCTCTTCTTGGATCTCTCGATAAACATCCATTGCTCGAGCAAGATTCAATAAATCACCCGCAACTGCTTTACTCGTTGAGATCTTGGCCATGATGCGATCAATATCTCGAACATCATCAAGTTTTGAGCGTAGGTCTTTTATAAAGCTTGGATTCTCAATGAGAGTAGCAATAAGGTTTTGTCTTTTTTCAATGGCCTCAAGACTAGCAAGAGGAGTTTGAAAAAAGTGCTTGAGGTGTCTTGCACCCATACTGGTTTTAGTTTTATCCATGAAGCCCAGAAGAGATTGCATCTCTGTTTCTCTAGACCTAGGAAAAATTTCAAGTCCCCTTAAAGTGGCGTAGGTGACTTTCATGGATTCATCGTTATTTACAATTCTAAATGGACGAAGGTGGGAGACCTTCTCAATAGTTTGAGTTGAAGTAACGTAGTAACTCACGGCCCCTAAAGGAGAGAGAATATCTTGATGTTGAGCAATGATTCCATCTCGCTCATAGGTAGGGATGAGTTTTTGAATATAAAAGCCCGTATGCTTTTCTTCGAAGTATTCAAGGGAGAGATGAGTTTTTAGTACATCGAGATGAAGAAGTGTTTCTTCCAAAATCGTGAATTGATCCCATTGGCCTAAGTAGGAGATAAACTCCTTAGGTCGAGTCATCATGAGTTTTTCACAAAGCTCATCGATGGTTTTAAAATTCACTCCGTAAAAATCTCCCGTAGTAAAATCCAGGAGAACGAGAAGAAAGCCGATATCGCTTTTGATGGCAGAAGCGATGAATTTATTCTCAGTAT
>CAYWMU010000069.1:0-11984 GCA_964459395.1 uncultured Bacteriovorax sp. | reverse complement strand
ATATAAATTATATTTCTATTAATTGCAGAAGTAAAAATTACATCTTCCTCAAATATTCTCATGGAACAAATACGACTTATGGGAAGTAATGTCGCTTATTCCACGACCTTACGAGGAAATAGCTCCGCAACTAATAATTTAATTTTCACTCTGCCTTCAAATTATGGTTCTAATAATCAGATTCTTGCAACAGATGGAAGCGGAAACTTATCTTGGGTTACGTATGGGACGGGAGTAAGTCGGGTTACAGTTAATTCTCCCTTAGGAATATCAAACTTTGATAGCGAACCTCATATTGTGTACTTGAAGTTCTAAGTTCAATACGTCCTGTTGAATATAGTTATAATGATAAGCTTCCCGGCTACCAGTCGAAGGGAGTACAAGTGGGAGTTATCGCTCAAGAATTAGAAAAAGTTGCTCCAGAACTTATTGTAAAAGAGGAAGTCACTTTGTTCGGAGATGATTTTGAAACAGAAATTTCAAAAGTTAACTATTCAAAGTTTATCTGGATGGCCATCAATTCAATCAAAGATCTCTATACAATGGTATTAGAACTTTTCGATTTTCAAGCGGAGACTCAAAGAGAAATTGCAAGTCTTAAAGAAGAAAATGAGGCGATGAAGAAATATCTCTGCGAGAAAGATACAGAAGCCCCTTTCTGTTTAAAGAAGTAGGCCACGAAAGTGGCCTTATTGGAATGAATTGATTTCAACTTCATTATTTAATTCAGGCATCCGGGCCATCGTTAGCTCTTGAAGAAGAACCTGAATACTTTCCGGAAGGTCTTTTGCAAGAACTCCTTCAAGTTCAAGCTGCTTCATCTTCTTTAGGACCTTCTTAAGATTCTGCTCTATTTCTGAAAACTCACGATGATTGGGATCTTTAGGAGTTTTGGTTATCGCAGTGGTCACTCCTTCCTTCTGTGCTGTTTTTACAAATTTCTTGATCTCTCTTACTGGTAGTTCTTTTACAAACTCAATGGCCTCTTCCTGTTCTTCAGGGGAGAGTTTCACAATTTCATTTGTTTGAGAGAGAGAAAGTTTACCTTTCTTTCTTGCTTCTTTAACGGCCGGAGAAGCTTTTTCGTCCCTAAGAATGGCCTGATGAATTTGTCTTGGAGAGAGTCCTGTCTTTTCGGCAACCATATTAAGAAATTTCTGAGCAGGAAGAACTTCTGTCTTCACTTCTTCTTTATCTTCATCAGAGCTCTCAGTTTGTTCAACTGTTTCTTCTTCAATCTCTTCAATAGGATTAAGGTTCTGATAAATTTCTTTTGCTCTTCTTAAATGGGCCTCAATTTCAATTTTAGAGAGATCTTTACGAACTAAATTTTCATCAATTGAAACTAGTTCTTTTTCAAGCTCACCTTTATCGACCACCATGACCGGGGCTTCAGTGTAACCTAAGTTTAGAAGGGCCTGGTATCTTCTAGCTCCAGCTAGAATGAGATTATCTTTTGAAATAACTAATGGGGCGATGAGGCCCAAAGTTTGAATTGATTTTTCTAGTTCAGATACATCAGTACCTAAGCGTAAGTAAGGGTTAGTGGCCTTAAGCTCACTAAGTTTTCTCATTTCCATTCATATCTCCTCGAAGGTATGGAGCTATTTTTAATGAGTTGAGTCTAATAGTCAGTTAAAACTATTTCACAAATTCTGACATTAATTATTATTCATTTAGACACTCAGCATTTTAGTTAGATCAAAGTTTTAGCTTCATAGAAGAATTGCTCTAATAAGAGGGAGAATGACTAGAAAATCCGAGGAGATCTATGGGTTATAAACAAAAAAAGAGGACAAGAACGGATGAAAATCTCAAAGAGGATGTCATTGATTCTCTCTTTAAAAATTATTTTGTGGATTCCACACATATTGAAGTTTTCGTTGAAAAGGGTGTGGTGACACTCTCAGGTTTTGTAGGATCAAAGGAAGAAGTGAAAGAAGCTCATCGATGCGCCCAAAACCTCACAGGAGTTCTTGAAGTTATTAATAACCTCCAGATTCACACTCCTAAAGAGAAACCATTGTCCAAAACTGGTTTTGAGACAGGTTTCTCGTAGAGGTCCTATGATTTTTAAGAATAGAAGTGATGGAGGTAAGAAACTTGGCGAGTTTCTTCTTTCTAAAAATATTGAAAATCCCCTTGTTATTGGTCTACCTCGTGGCGGAGTAGTAACGGCTAAAGAAGTTGCTCAAATTTTAAAATGCCCTCTAGAAATTGTTATTGTTCGCAAAATTGGTTCTCCTCAAGATCCTGAGTATGGAATAGGGGCCATGAGTGAAGACGAGGAATGCTTTTTCGGACCAGGGGCAGATTTCTTTGATATTCATGGAACTGAAGTTCAGCAAATTGTAGAAGAGGAGCGCCAAGAGCTTCGACGTCGAATAAAACAATATCGAGGTAGAGAACTTATGGATATGAAGGATAAGACTCTCATTGTCGTTGATGATGGTCTTGCCACAGGAGTGACCGCAAGTGCGGCCATAAAGTTTCTTAAAAAGAAAAGACCTCAAAGAATCATCTTTGCTGTACCTGTGGGACCAAGGTTAGTTCGTCATTATTTAAAAGAGTTATGTGATGAGATTATTGTTTTAGAGAAACCGGACCATTTTTTAGGGGTGGGGAACTGGTATGATGAATTTGAGCAGACCAGTGATGAGGAAGTCATTGAACTAATGAAGTATAGAGGTGACGTCACTTAATTTTTTTGTTTCAATTAATCCTGACATAAATTTATTTAGGATTAGTGATGAAAATTATTTTCCTTTTATTGTTACTTCTTAGTTCTATCTCTTTACACGCTTCACCTTCTTGCCAAGCAAAATATGATGAAATGGGAATTCCCCATCAAGAGGTCACTTCAAATAAAGAATTTTACTACTGCTTTGGGTTCCATCATGGAAAGGATCGGGCCTGGCAGATGGATTTTTTCAGAAGATTTGCCTATGGAACAAACGCCGAAGTTCTCGGATATAAATTTATAAAAAATGACTTTATGATGAGGCTTCTTGATCTCCCAAAACTTGCTGCTCGACTTTACGAAGAACTTTCAATTGAATCTAAGGAGCTCCTTCAAAATTATACGGAAGGGGTTAATGAAGGCTTCAAAGAAGGCAAGCTATCTGATGAATTTATAAAACTTGGATTCACTCCGGCGAAATGGGAACCTCTGCATTCTATCGCAGTTCTCCTCTTACAAAGTTTTGATCAAACAAAGAAAACATTTTTCTTCGATATTAAAGAGCAAGAAAAACTTGATCGTTATCCGGATGCAAAGAAGTTATTTGATGAGAATGAGACTCCATGGTTAACCACCATTCTTAAAGAGGGGGAGTATCAAACTCAAGAGACGCGAGGGGTTAGTGCTCCTTCTCATAATAAATCTTTTAAATTATGGGCAGCCTTTCCAGAGCTCTTTGGAAGAAAGTCTGGATCTAATAACTGGGTTGTAAATTCTAACTACACTAAGAATAAGGTGGCGATCTTAGCAAATGACCCTCATCTTGATCTTAAAACACCTTCATTTTGGTATTGGGTCCATCTTAAATCCCAAGATAATCAGGTCATTGGCGCGAGCCTTCCTGGACTACCTTTTGTTGCAAGTGGAACTAATGGCAAAGTTTCTTGGGGATTAACAAACTCCTATCTTAACTCTGCTGACTCAATCGAAATAACTGATATAGATAAAAAAGATATTACTTCAGTTCGCCCAGTGATTTGGTTTAAGTTTGGATTCTTTAAACTACCTTTCTTTTTTAAATCAATTGAAAAGTTTAATGAAACATATCCTGTTCTTCCTTTAGAAGTTCCTCAGAGAGATAAAGTAGTTCTAAGATGGAGCGGTTATACTCTTAAAGCTTCTGAAATAACTCCTATGTTTGAATTACATAAGCAAGGTAATGTCACTGAAGTGGATAGTCTTCTTGCTACAGTGGGAGTTCCTTCTTGGAACTATGTTTTTGCTGATACCCAAGGAGACATCGGTTACCGTATGGTGGGGAAAACCTTTAAGAATAAGGAAGACCCTTTTGGAGTAGAACAACTCACTAAAGAACAATTTTTAGATATGCAGTTCTTAGAACCTAGTGAGCGGCCTCAACTTCTAAAACCACAGAGACCATTTGTGGTAACGGCCAATAATCAACATTGGCCCGAAGATGCTCTCTACAAAGGGGGAAGAGGATACTCTCTGAGTTTTCGTGCTAACCGTATTGAAGAGAAGCTTTCTAGCAACAATCAACAAAGTATCGAGACCACTAAAGATATTCAGTGTGATTTATTTGTTACTGATGCAAAGTTTTTTATTCCTGTGATTCGAAAGTACCTCCCAGATTTTTTAAATGACTGGGATATGATCTCTTCTGATACTTCCAGGGAGATGGGTTTTTATAGAAGATTTATGGATCTCATGATGGATGAGTGGGATGTGAATGAGTCCGCTCTTTTTAACATTCTAAATTCGAATGAACTTAGTGATAAGAAAGTGGCGCAACTTCATGTCTTATACGAGGATGCAAAAAAAGAAGTAGGGCAAAGAGAGTGGAAGGATTTGGCCTACCTACCTTTTGAACATCTTTCAGGTGATGATCGTTTTAAGTATTCTCCTCTCCTTCCTGCTTTAGGTGATGAGCATACTGTTGCTCCTGGAACCACTCGATGGAATACAGAAAAAAAGAAATATGAACACTTCTCAGGTGCCAGTATGAGAATGATTGTAGAGATGAGTAACCCTGTGAAAATTTTACTCAGTCTTCCTGGTAAAAATAGGGGATATCAGAGTGAAAATCATGAAAATCCCTGGGAAGAATGGCGGGGGTGCCGTTACTTTGAACTAGCTTTATAATTAGAATTTTGTTAGTTATGGCCCATGAAATGGGCCATCTTTTTTATTCTTTACTCTACTCATAGTTTCTCAAGTATTTTCGGAAATGATGATCGAATTGATACACGCTTGACTTCTGCAAGTGTGCAAGAGCTTGCACGATCGGTACCTGCTCTTATTCAAAAACATCGTATTCACAAAGTAGGGGAGAATAAGTTCTCACTTCGGGGAACTCCAATGAGAGAACTACAAATGTGTCAGGATGAGACTTTTAGTGATGAAAGTCTCATTGCAAATTGCAGTGCTAGTCTTATTGCCCCTGACAAAGTTCTTACGGCGGCCCATTGTTTAAATAGTGTAGGTTATGAATGCTCAACCTATAGTGTCGTTTTTGATTATCAAAATGATGGAAGTAATGAATACGTTTTAGATGGAAATCAAATTTATCAATGTAAAAAAATTCTTTATTTTGATTTCAAACGTGATCTCTCTGGAGTAGATCTCGCTGTTATTGAATTAGACCGACCTGTACTTGATCGTACTCCCGTTAGATTAAAAAAAGGGGTCTCTGCAGGCGAGGAACTTTTTATGATTGGTTATCCCCTAGGAATTTCTCAAAAGGTTGTTGAAAGCGGTAAAGTTCTTAGTGTGGATAAGAAAAATGTCTCTTTTAAAACAGATCTTGATTCATTTTCAGTGAATTCAGGCGGGCCAATTTTCAACTCCCAAAATGAACAAGTAGGAGTTCTTGTAAGAGGTACAGGCCTAAATTTAGATAAATATGGTAACGAGAGTTGTTATCGATGGCACAGGGCCACTTCTCCAACAGATTACTCCGCAGGAAATGATTTAAGCCCTATTCCAGCTAGTCTTTTAAATGACAAATAATAGTGTAACCATCAAGCAGAGGAACATCTGAGATAAAGATGATTTTGATCTGGTCCCATCCTGTTCCAGGCAATGTAGGATGATAGATTAATTCAATTTTACTTTTACCATTTTTAAGAAAAACTCTAATTTTATGGGCATCACTGAATTCTCTTAGAGTGGTCCTACCTAAATAAACTAACTTTGCACCGTCAACTTCCATTTCTTTTTCTTTCTCAAGTTCAAGATAGCCGCGCTCATCTTTAAAAAGGGAAGGTAGGTTGATGACAGTTTCACCCTCTAAATATTTACTAGGGACAGGAACTAATTTTTTCTTATTAATCACATAATCCATCTTCACTTTATAAAGATTAGGATCATCTAGAACCTCAATGGAGGCCTTGCCATTGCGATGAAGTTTGCCCTCTTTAATTTGATAGCGGGCCTTGCCGAAGGCAGTTTGATACATAAGTAAGCTCATAAGTATAAGTATTATTATTTTCATTGAGAATTCATACCTTATTTATCAGGCTTTAAAAAATTAAAGTTTATTAAGATTGGCCTCTTTAGTCAGCTTTTATTAGGATATTTTATTCTTTTTATTCAAGGACAAGTTTTATGTTTAAAATTTTTTGTTTAGGTCTATTGTTATCCACACAAGTCGTGGCAGCTAGAGATTCTGTGGCCTTTTTTTATTCGGCGAAAAAAGTAAATGTTCTCTTAAATGAGAGAGGATTTAATACAAGGATCCACCAATTCCTAGAAGTTATTGGAGCTGATGGAGGAATTCTACTGGTTTCAGAAGAAAATGATATCAAGCTTGGTTGCGCTACCGAGGATGATCGGGCCACTTGCACATTTACATTTTATCCGTCCTCATCAGTTAAAATTGCGGACAAAAAATTATTAGTTAATAAGGATGTTAGTTCATTAGGAATTGATCCTTATACAGAATTTGAAATGAGCTTTCGTGGGTCGATGAAAGATCAAATTCAACTACGCATATCAAATGGTGTATTAACGATCTTCGCTTCTAAATAATGCTCGGAAAATTCTTCCTTATTTTCCCTAAGTAGAAGAAATCTTTTAGTGGATTGCAGATGTAGACGATAATAAGTTTATGAAAACACTTATTATCTTCTATATTGTTTTTTCAGCAACTCTTGCCCTTGCTCAATCTACTAATCCTCTTTTCAATGACCAGGTTACTGTAACCAAGAGCCATGGTGGTAAGATATTTCTCGAAGGTAAGAGCTGCACCGTTCTCGATAGAGAAGGGAAGGCGCTTGAACAATGGGCCAAAAGTGTAAATGATAAGACTGAAAACAAATCGTGCTCATGCAAGAATGGGCTTTGTCATAAAGAGGTGACTGCTCAACTTCCAGACTTTGCAGAAGCTTTCCAGTTTGAGCATGTTTCAACAGATGGGCCTAACTGTTGGAATGCAACTCTTGTAGCTGCAAAAATTGTTCCTCAGGTCAGGTATACTTCAGATTTTGAAATGAACTTTTGGATGAATTCTCCACTTTGTAAAGAGAGAGCGGCCGGAGAGAAACTAAAACCAGGGGATATCATTGCGATAAGAAGTAAAAAGCAACCTGAGGTTCATGGGTTTGTTCATATCTCAGAGAACTTATCCTTCTCGAAAAATGGATTTAATAAGAATATGCCCTATTCTCTTCAGGATCCTAATTCCGTATTTAACATTTACAACGTTCCACCAGAATGTCGAAGAAGAAATGGTACTCCTGATGATTGTGAAACATACGCAAACTATTTCAGCTGTATTTCAATGGATGAGTATCTGAAAAAAAATCCCATCCAAGATAAACTGGCAAGCGATGCTTTCAATCAGCTTACTGAAATCGAATGCGCTATCTCTGATGCGATTTTATCTGGCAGAAGTAGAAATATTAAAAGTCTGGTGACGACGACTCTTGCGATTATCCACCGCCTTTCTTACGACACCATTTCTCAGAAAAAATATGACCCGGATGATCTTGTCATTTGGCAGGCACTTTTTCATAAAAGTCGTTCTTTGAAGGATCAGCTCACTTTACTGTAAAATTAAGATGATTTTTGCGGTCAGGCCGTCTAGCATAGTCATATATAGAATATGCCCAGGACCGCAATGAACTCATTTCAGCATCACAATAAATTAAAAATGTCTCTAAAAGACTTCAAGATCACCTCTATCTGCGAGCGGTGGTGTAAAATCTTAGACTGTAGTTCGGAAGAAGCTCTTGGACAAAACATTAACAAGTTTCTTGCTCATAAGAATCCTTTCACTTCAGAAAACACAGAATCCTTCCTTCGTAAAAATTTAGAATTAGAAATGGTCTCTCAAATTGGGAATCCTCTTTATGTTCAGGTTTCTGTTATTCCGATTAATGATGAGACCGGTTTCGAATTTTATGGAAGTGATCTTACGGAGCTAAGAAAGGCCCAGCTAAGACTTCGGCAACTCGAACATCACGCGAAGGTGGGTTACTGGGAAAGAAATAAACAAGGTCTGAGTACTTGGTCGGATGAAGTTTATCACATATTCGGAGTGCCTGTTCAGCCCATTAGTACTGAGTTCTATGAATCCCTGCGAGATGTCTTTATAGACAATGCCCAGTATAAGATCATTGACCAATTAGAGCGTCTCTTTTCTGATGGAACACCCTATGACTTTGAGTTCGAAATCCTAACTCCTCAAGGAGTAAGAAAGTGGATCAGAACCACAGGGACCGCCATTAGGCATAACGGAGAGGTCGTTCGTGCCGAAGGTATGACTCAAGATGTGAGTACCTATCGAGAAAATATTTCAAAACTTTTTGAGTCTCAAGAACGACTCCATCTGGCCCTTACTGCCAATGATATGGGAGTATGGCAATTCAATTTCAAGACCAATGAGTTAACTTGGGATATGAATATGTGTAGGTTGTTCAATATCACTCCCGAACAAGCTCCAAAAAGCACTGCAGAATTCTATGCTCTCATTCATCCTGAAGATATTGGAAGAATTCATGAAGAAACAATAGAAGCAATGAACACTTCAAATGGATTCTTGAACAGTTGGTACCGAACAGTAGTCAATGGAGAAACCCGCTATATTTCTTGCAGAGGGAGATTCAACCGATCTACAGGGCAGGAGTTATTTATTGGAGTTAATTGGGACATCACTAAAGAGAAACTAGCAGAAGAAACGATACGGCTTCAAGAAGCAAAAATTATTACTTCTGCAAGACTTGCTTCACTTGGTGAGATGGCCGGTGGTGTTGCCCATGAAATTAACAATCCTTTAAGTGTAATTCTAGCAAGAACTAATCAGCTCAAAAGAAGATCACTGAAGAAAGAAATAAGTCATGATGAATTAGTTTACGGTTTAACAAACATTGAGCAAACCTGTGATCGAATTGTAAAAATTATTAATGGACTTCGAACGATATCTCGTGAAGGAAATAACGATCCATTTGAATTTATTTCTCTTCAACAATGTATTAATGAAACTATCGCACTGATATTTGAGAAATTAAAAAATAATAATGTAAAAATAAATGTTGAAGTTCCATCGGAAACAATTTCGGTCAAAGGCCGGGCCGTTCAAATTGAACAGGTCTTGATGAATATTTTAAACAACGCTTATGATGCGGTGACAGGGCTCTCTACTAAAGAGATCAATATTGAGTTGATTAAACTCGGTCTTATGGCCCAGATAAGAATCTGTGACTCAGGAAATGGGGTTCCTGCTGAGATTATCGACAGTATTTTTGTCCCTTTCTTTACCACTAAAGAAATAGGAAAAGGTACAGGTATAGGTTTAAGTATTTCTAAAAGTATTATTGAGGAACATGGTGGAGAGTTAGGTTATTTTAAAGATGGGGAGAGTTGGTACTTTTCAATCATTTTACCGATCGCTAATGAAGTCCCGTAAATACCTTTACGGGACCCATGAAAAATCAATTAAAGAGTAGCACAATCGATTTCAATTAAAGCATCACCATTATCAAAGCTCACTGAAATGTCTGCGTTGATATCAAATTCAAAACCTTGGGTCTTGTTAGTGATTGTATCTCTTAAAGCAATTGAGACAATGTTGTTTCTTTCAAATACCGTCATGTGTGCATTCATAAGAATATTTCTATAACGTCCATCAAGAATCACATGGGCCTTATCGTCTGAAACAGTTTGACTGTTAAAGCTCATAAAAAGATGGTCGTTATTATGTTTTGCTCTAATAACTGAGTTAAGCCCCTGGCCTACTAAAGCTGGGGCCGTAAAAGTTTTTGGAGCGTACTGAGTTTTTCCCAACATTTGGGCATTACAGTTTAAAGACGTAAGGGCAAAAGCTGATTGAGATAAAAGAGCAAGAGTTGCTACGATGAAGATATTTTTCACGTATGGGCCTTTTGTTAAAAATGAATAAGGCCTTTTAGCAATGAAAGTTAGCTTTTTTAACTCAAAAAAGATTTAAAAGTAAAAATTTTAGACTATCTAAGGAATGGAGACTAATTACAGGTAATTCCTACTCGTTGGCTACTTACTTTATAAAACCTAACACCGGTGCGATTGACACAATTTCGAAGGGTTGTATCAATATATTTCCCAAGGTTGATGGCCTCAATAGGGGCCCTGCATCTGGCAAGACCAACGGAGTTAATCCCTGACCTCGCACTATAGTCGTAGCCAATAGGCTGAGCAGGAATAGTATTACTATAGTGGATACCATTGAGGTCAGTAATTGTTCCTGATGAGGTAATACCGGTAAAAAACTGTCCGCCGGGACAAACGTTGTGTTGGAGGTTACAGGTATTAGTAGTATTGTTCCAAACAAACATCTGACCACTCATTCCGGTATTTAGTTTATCACAAAAATCTCTCATCAATGCGCGGTTACCTGCTTCTGCTGTATTGGCCTCATCAGGTTTAATGGCATAACAGGATCTAAAAGTTCCGTCGACGTTACGTTGAACGATAATGTTTATATTTTTTGTAAAATCCTTTGAACCAAAGCCATCTTTCGTACGAGCAGTGGGGTCTTTGGAGTCATTTCTTCTCAATCTTATATCTAAGGTCGCTGGCGTAAGGTCTCCTAAATTACCTGAACCATAGTTGATACTCATTCCTTGGATTTTTACAGTATTCCCAAAATAAGTTTTTCCAACAGAATAAAAAGGTTGAACGCTTGAAACGAGGTCTTGGGACGTTTTATTTACTACATAAAGATGATTAATATTTCTTACCCCTGCTACCGCAGCAGCACCGTTACCAATTAAAGTTTGTCGACAGTTATCCGCTAATTGAAGGAAGGTAAGGGCATGGGTTGCCAGTTCATCGATGGCGTCTTTTGACTCCACACTGATAGCGGCTTTCTTTTGATCAGATACAAGTTTTGCAGTCACTAATGCTGTTCCGGATAGAAGACCAGCTAGCACGAGACCTTGAACAATCGAAAAACCTTTATCATTTTTTACATACATTCAGGTATTATATGATGAAAATGCTTACAGACCAAAATGAAGCTTTTTATGCCATAAAATGCCTAGAAATAGAGGCAGTTTTATTTCATTCTTTTAGTAAGGAGTGCATAAATAGCCTAGATTTCATTCCCATTTAATTTCGAGTTATAGTAGTACCTATGAAATTGAGTTCTTATGGCTTTTCACTGATGGAGTTAATGATCGGAGGTGCTATCCTTGCAGGGATAGGACTAACTGGCGCTCAATTAATCAAAGGGCAAAAGGCCACTCAAACAAGAATCGATCATGATTTAGAACTCGATATGATCCATGCAAGAATTTCTGATATGTTTAGAGAAAATGCTAAGGATTGTGATGCCACCTTTAGGCACTTAATGGGAACGGCCTTAACGACACCTATTACGGCCATAAGAAAATGTGCGGTTGGATGTGAACCTCATCGGGATGCTTCCAGTGTTCCTCCAGGCTCTCCAGTAGCTTTTGCAACCGGTACAGGAGCACCAGAGCTTAGCCCTCGGGGTTTATGGTACATTGAAAGTTTTGGAGCTTTAAGACCTCATAACGACGTTTCTAATATTGGTACAAACTTAATGGTTATGCCTGTCAATTACAGGCATAAAAAACAAACAAATCGGCGAGTCACGAAGTTTGTGACAATGGCCATGAGGTTTAATAGTTCAGGAGGATTTGTTCAGTGTCTTGATGCTAACTCCAGTAACATCGATAATATTTCAAAAGAAATTTGTAATACTTTAGTTGGAATTTCCTCTGCTGGAACAATTATTCGAGGAATCTGGAATGGAGAGACTAATAGATGTAATACGACAGGT
>CAYWMU010000068.1:0-12088 GCA_964459395.1 uncultured Bacteriovorax sp. | reverse complement strand
GGGGAGAAAGGACTAGGAGTTACTCACCTCGTAGTGTTTTACCAGAAGACTTGTCAGCTTTGTAAAAAAGGCCCTGTCACCAAAATTACTCTCGCTGGTCGTGGCACCTATTTTTGTTCACGCTGCCAGAAGTAAATGCTTTGGCATAACTTCTGCACTTAACTTTGATAAGGATATTCAAAGGAGAAGTTATGAACGAGGAAAATTCCACACCCACTCATGAATCCACACCCCAAAAGATGAAAATTAAAGAGGCCTTAAGCACTCAGGAACTTAAAACTTTGCTATCAGGATGGCTTACGGCCTTAGAAGAAGAGAAAGACTTTGCTTTTGAAATCAAAGGCCACTCGGGTTACGTGCCCAAAAAAGTCCTCTCTAATAATACCACCATGGGTGAATTTGAATTTAAAGATGGCGAGTATGAGTTTGAGTTAGAACTTAAATGGAAGGATGATAGTGCAAAAGACTCACAGAAACTTAGTTAATTAAACCATCCGCGGGCCTTACTTTGTGCCCGCCCTTATGTTTATGTCAAAAAATTGGACAATCTCCTAAAAATATTCCCCTCTCTTCATTTAGTACTCCGAGAATCATGACTCTTTAGTTAAAATAAATCCATGCGAAATTTTGGACTATCTCTCATTATGTTAATGATTTGTTCTACTATCTCTTTAAGAGTAGAGGCCAGTGGTAAGAATTTAAGTCATGAGTTTGTAAAAATAAATAATCAACAATTGGAACTCACTGCCAGTGAAGTCAAGGCCCTTCGCCAATATGACATTTACTTCATTCCAGGAATTCTTGCAGAGTCACTTATTGGATCTGATCGTCGATCGAAACTCGATATTTCTCTTATCACTCGTGATTACTTTGAAACTTCCATCAACGTTCTTCAAAAAAAATATAAGCTCAACGCCAAAAGACTTACTACTTCATCAAGTAACGTCAATGAAACTCAAGCAAACATTAGAAAAGCACTGGATGAATCGGCCCGACGTGGAAAGAAAGCTCTTCTTCTCTCTCACTCCTTAGGAGGGCTTGCTCTCATTGAAGAGCTACTCGTAAATCCTAAAATTCAAAGTAACATTGCAGGTATCGTTTTTCTTCAATCCCCCTTCTATGGAACAGGTCTTAGTGAAGTTCTGCTAGATCCTCCATTCGAACTCTCCAAAGTTATTGAACCAATTCTTCCACTTTTAAATATTAGTCAGGAAACTGTAGATTATGTAGGAATTAAGAGTCGAAAGACGTTTATGGCCCGTCATCACAGTAAAATTGCAAAGCTCGTAAGCAAGGTTCCTCTTTATACTTTTTCAAGCATTGTTGAGAGCAATAAAAGTATTTTTAAACCCACTATTGATATTCTTCAGTCTGGTTGTATTAAGAATACAAAGAATAAATGTATCACTGAAATTTTCTACCAAGGCCCCTATGATAAAAGTGATGGCCTAATTCCTCTGAGAAGTTCATTTATTCCTGGTGCAGATTATGTGGTCCTCAATAATGTAGACCATGGAGAAATTATCTTGAATGTACCTTTTACTGATTACAAAAAAGAGCACATGACCACTTCGTGGTTGAGACTTCTGCTAAAGAAAATTAATAAATAACATGATCAAGCATAAACCCCGCACCAATACGCTGGGTTTGTCGGTCATATTCGATAAGTGATTGCCCATAACCAGAGCGGTAATTCACAAACCAGCGAATCCCTTCTGAGAGTGGATAAGAATATTTCACATCATAACCAAGATACTTAGAGAAAATGGGTCCCTTCACATGAAAAGTGTGCTTATTAAAACTTTTAGTTAACTCCACCTCTCCATATCCCATGAACTTTGTTATATCCCGATTATCATCAATTTTTTTACTTTCACGAATTCGATGCCACACTGACACTTGAGCATAAAGACCCTTGAACTCAAAGAGACCGCGAACAAAAAGACGATCCCAGCTACGAGAGAGTTGGTGAACTTGTCCATTTGATTGATGAATATAACCAGCATCTACTCCGTGGAGTTTAATACTTGCAAATTCTTTGGGGTGTTTATAGAGATAACGAGAAAAGAGCTCCGGCATATAATTGGTCTCCCGAAAAGGCCTTGACCAACCGGGATTATAAACTTGCCAAAAGGCCTGATGAGTATAGGCCACCATAACATCCCAATCTTTCCCTCCTATTCCTTTAACAACCGGAACAGCAAAACTAATCTGAAACTCGGCTTCTGATGAGCGGTAAATATCTCCTTCGTTTTCTTCACTCTCCCCAAATCCTTCATAGATATCATTGTGAGTTAACCAGTTATGAGAGATAGGCATCAAATACATCTGTTTATGGGGAAGAAGTCCGATGGAACTTTTTCTAATTTGTTCATACTCTTTTCGCTTACTCGTCACAGAACCAAGCATTTGAGCTTTGAGAGTATCAGAGAAAAAGAGCAAGATAATAAAAGGTAAATAAAAATAATGGCTCATTTAATTTTTCTTATTAAGTTCATCATATCCTCAATAATAGCATAACCTGAAGGAATCCAGATAAGAGTTAAAATGGTTCCAGTAGTCAGTCCCCATGCCATAGCAAGCGTAATGGGAACAAGCATAGCGTCTTCACCACCTACTCCATAGGCCGTCGGAAATAAACCTCCCATAGTTGTGAGAGAAGTGGCCATCACTGGCTTCATCTGATCTAAGTTGGGGCTACCTTTTAGGGCAATCTGATGCAAATACTCTTCAGTGATTGAAACTTCCTTGGCCATAACAGACATGGAGAAGATCATGAAGCTAAGAACAAAAAAGTTGGTCATTATTGGCCTCAGAAGTCGTTTATAGCAGGCCGAATATAGGTGGGATGTGGTGAAATTCGCAACTTAAGACATCTGGTATTTTTCCAAAGTGTTAAAGCTGATTAAAATCAGTTTTTAATCAAAAGAAATTGCTTTCATAACTCTCTGTTTTTTTATTTAATCTAGAGTATCGCGCTGCCTCAACGAAGAAAATCGAACTATGGAAAATAAATATTTTGCTCGACTTAGTTTATTAACCGCTTCACTTATTGCAGTGTCATCTTTTTTTGATCCATTTGTTTCTTATAATGGATTGTCTTGGCATTATCTCCCTGTCCGTGCCTTCATAGTCTTCTCTTTTTTGGCCCTCTATTTCCTTAGTAGAAAAAGGAAAGTTCCTACTCTTCTAAGCTATGATTTATTTGGCTATCTTCTCTACTTTTTGGCCTTCTATGGAATGATCTATATAGGTCCATCTTACACCTTTTGTTTCATGCATTGCTTTATTGCGGTGGCCATCAACACTCAAACAACACCTAAAAGGTTTGCCTTCCAATGGGCAATTGGATGTATTCTCTGTGTCCTGGGACATTATTTCACTCCTCAACCCCGAGTCGTTGTTACTGGTGTAAATTTAAAACTCCTCTTATGCATATCGGCCCTTATGTCCCAGCTAATTTCGGGGTTGATCTATATTTTTGTGACTCGTTATCGATTAAAAATTAATGAACTAACCGAAAAGTATGCCTTGATTGGAAAGAAGAGCTCTTTTCTAATCCATGAAATACGAACCCCTCTTTCTCGAGTTTATAGTCAGACTCATCAGAATGAGTCTCACGAACTTCTACAGAGTATTAATTCTCAGACCAATAGAATTCTCTCACTCATTGATGGGGTTGAAACGCTCATCTATCATCCCCATAGGCTCAAAGAAACCTTCAATCACTTCTCGCTCCAAGAAATCAAACGAGAACTCCTTCATGATTTTTCAAGTTACCTACAAGCTATGAATATAGATTTTAAGTTTGATATTGAAGATGAAACAATTGAAGTTTTTGGCAATAGAAATCTCATTTATCAAATGCTCAAAAATATTATTACTAATGCCATTGAGGCCATCGGTTATCAGGAAAACACAAGGCCCTATATCCATCTCATTTCAAAGAGTATTGGAGATAAGACTATTTTAATTATAAAAAACAGCCATAGCTTCATTCCTAAAAACTCTATAAGAAAAATATTTGAAGCGAACTTTAGCACCAAACCACAACCAACTAATAAGGGTTTAGGGCTAACATTAGCAAAAAGTATTGTTGAAGTGCATAAAGGCCGGATTCAAGTGAACTCTCATAATGACTTCACTGAGTTTGAAATCACTTTGAACTCTCTAGCGATGCAGGTATAGTTTTACTATAACGAAAAATAGAGGATTTATGGATCAACTAAATAAAAGATTAATAGATCTTGAAATCAAGTTTACTCATCAAGAAGAGCTTCTCGATGAACTCAATAAAATAGTGGCCAAACAACAGCTCTACATCGAAAAACTCGTCGAAGAAGTTAGATTTCTTAGTGAATCTTATTCGAAGAGTGAAGTTCAAGGAACCAGATCCCTTAAAGATGATATTCCCCCACACTACTAATGAGCATGTATAAACTTAGGGATTACCAGCAAGAGGCCGTAGATAAGACTATCAAGTACTTTCAGAGAAAGAGAGATCCGGCCCTTATCGTTCTTCCTACTGGTGCCGGAAAAAGTTTAGTTATTGCTGAACTTGCAAGAATTGCACGAGGCAGAGTTTTAGTTCTTGCTCATGTCAAAGAACTTGTTGAGCAGAATCACCAAAAATATACGAGCTACGGATTAAGTGCTGGGATTTTTTCAGCAAGCTTGAAGAAGAAAGATTCTGAAGAGAAGGCCATTTTCGGAAGTATTCAATCAGTGGCACGGGCCCCTGATTCATTCTTCAAAGACTTCTCATTAGTCATTATTGATGAGTGCCATCGCATTTCAGAAGATGGAAGCACTCAATACCAAGAAGTTATTAATAAGCTAAAAAAAGAAAATGAAAATATCTGTATCTTGGGTCTCACCGCAACTCCTTATCGTTTGGGTCTCGGTTGGATCTATGAGTATTCCCATGCGGGAGAATTAAAAACGGAACAACCTCGTTTTTTCAAACATTGTGTTTTTGAATTACCTCTCTCTTACATGATCAAAAACAAATATCTTACTCGTCCAGTAAAAATTGATATCCCTGTTACCTGCTATGACTTCTCTGAACTCTCTGAAAAAAATAGAATGTACACTACCAGCGAAGTTGAAGAGCTCTTAAAGAATCAAAAACGTCTTACACCTTTGATTGTTAAAAATATCATCGATATCGCTGAGAAGTTTGAACGACAAGGTGCCATGATTTTCACAGCTTCAGTCAAGCATGCAGAGGAAGTTCTCTCTTATCTTCCAAAAGAAGAAGCTGCAATTGTCTTGGGAGATACAGAGATCACTGAGCGAGATCAAATTGTTGAAGATTTTAAAAATAAAAAGTTTAAATACCTCGTCAATGTTTCGGTACTCACGACCGGTTTCGATGCTCCTCATGTAGATATGATTGCTATCTTAAGGCCAACCGAGTCCAATAGTCTTTATCAGCAAATAGTTGGTCGTGGTCTGCGCCTGAGTCCAGGAAAGACGGATTGTTTTGTTCTCGATTATACAGGAATGGGACATGATATCTACACTCCTGAGATTAGTGATAAAAGACCAAGTAAAGATACTGTACCCGTAATAGTTCCATGTCCCGCTTGTGAGTTTGAAAATCACTTTTGGGGACGTGTGGATTATGATGGAGACGTTATAGAGCACTTTGGTAGAAAGTGTCGTGGGGCCATTCATGACCTCCAAACACTCACCGTTCAACTTTGCGGATACCGCTTTCGCTATAAACTATGCCATAATTGTCAAAGTGAGAATGATGTAACAGCGAGAGTCTGCACGAAGTGCGATGCTACACTCATTGATGCAGACTCAAAACTCAAGCAGGCCAAACTTTCAAAGAACGCTCATATTCTTACTCCTGAGAAAGTCACTTTTTCCCAAAGAGATGATAAGAGCGGTAATCCCTATTTAGAAGTTCGCTACTACGATGTGGATGCACAATTTGTAAGTGAGGCACATTTTTTTAACAATCCTAGTGCCCTAAAAAAATTCAACATTAACTTTTTGAGATCTCATCTTAAGCGGCCAGAGATATCAATCAATATAAAGAGACCAGAGGATGTATTGAAGTATCAAAATCTCCTCAGGCTTCCGGCATTTGTCATCGCACGAAAACAAGATAAATTCTGGAAAATTACAGAGAAAGTTTTTACTGAAGAAATCGATTAAGAATTCTTGAGCGTCTTAAATAGCCGACATTAGGTATAATCAAATAAACTACGAAGACTCAAGGAAGCTATGAAACCCCGTATTGTTCTATTTGATGATGATATCTCAAACTTAAATTTATACTCCGGATACTTCTCTGAAAACTTTGTTTGTGAAACATTCCTAAATCCTTTTCACTTTGAGCAAGCACTGGAGATCAATCCTGACATTATTATCTTAGATGTTTTAATGCCCATTCTTGATGGACCTTCCCTCCACAATAAAATAATCAATCATAACAAATATAATGGATGTCCCATTTTCTTTATTTCTTCTTCGGAATCAGATGAAGTTTTAATGAGTGCACTAAAAAGTGGCGGACAAGGCTTCTTAAGTCGTTCAATGACTAAAGAAGAAATTCTATATCGGGTAAAAAACCAAATCCATTATTTCAAAAACAATAGGATCATCTATGCTCTTGGTGAAGTAAAAATAGATATGAAAGAACTAAGGGCCTACAAAAATGATTCCGTTGTAGAATTAACTCTCACTGAGTTAAAGATTCTAAGAACACTTCTAATTCAATATCCCAATTTCATTACGCGAAGTGAAATAACAGAAGAAATCTGGCCAGGACAAATTGTTCAATCCAACACCCTTAACACACATCTCTCTAATTTAAGGGGGAAATTTTCTAATTGGTCTTATGAAATTCAGCACATTAAAAATCAGGGAATCATCATTACTCCTAAAGCATAATTCTGGCCTAATTTGATTTTGAATAATTGCTTAATACTTTGAGTCTCCGCTAAACCAATATGTAATTTGCATGGAGGTTAACGTGAACTTCAAAACTCTTACTCTTTTATCTCTTACTTTCCTCATAAGCTGTGGAGAATCAGATACCAAGAAAAAAAACTCGAGTTCCATTCTCCAAAACATTTCTCGTGAAGGTAGTTTTAAATTCAGTGATTTTCCTCTAGAAGGGGCCATTGAAGAAGGTGAAAACCTTTGGTCAGGTGATCACTGGCCCATGAATAAAAGTTCAATTAACTTTCGTTGGCAAACTAACGAGAGAGACTTCAATCAGTATCAAAGTCCAACTCTTGAAGAGTTAAAACTTATGAGTGAAGCTGAAATCGCCATGCTCTCTCCTAGTGAAAAGTATGATATTTTAAGAGGAGACTATAACTATTCACTCTTTAAACATGTTGGCAGCAAAACCAATATTATTGCCCTTGCTTGGGAAGGTATTGGCGATGGTTGGGCCGCAGCTACGATCTTTCATTCTGAGCCTAGACCTGCAACTCTAACAAATCCTGATAATTTAGTTGTAAGCTTTGGTTCTTCCGATGTTAAGGCCCTTCTCAGTTACTACTACTCCGCCTTCCATACCTCGGCACGGGAGCAAATGGGACTAAGATGTAATAGCACTCAAGAAACAGCTGCTGAAGATAGTAATTGTCATGAGGATCTCACAGCTGCTCAATTCCATCTTGCCTTGGCCAAAGTCATCGGACAATCAAAGCAGTCCATTGTTATGGATATCGATCGCTATGAGCAAGTATGGAATCATCCTATTATTTCTTATAACGCCACTATTGCTAGCGAAGGAGATCCCACAGAAAATGCTCCTCGTGGCACAGTTAAAACCTTAGGGATCAAAAACAAGGTAAGCTATTTAGATCGCTCCTATAATCATGCTTGGAATACTGTTAAAAATACTTGGAACCAAGTGATTACCAATAGAGTCTATACTTATCAGTTACACCTTAATAATCGAGGAGATGTTATTGGTAGTAACTGGATATCTCATGATCGTCCAGATTTCCTCTGGCTCCCTATGAGAGCAAATGGATTTACGGGAAAATTATCAGAACTTGGACGTATTTTATCTCATCAAGAGGCAGAATAAGAAGTAAGTGCTGAGCACTTACTTCTTATCAAGAACCTTAATGGTAAAATCAAAATCATTATCTTGGTTTTTTGAAACTTTAGCCTCGCTAATAAGCTTATAATTTTTAACAGATAAGTTAGGGAAAAAGGCATCCCCTTCAATTTCGCAATCAACTTCTGTGAGGTAAATGCGGTCAGCAAGAGAAAGTGCGTATCTAAATATCTTCTCTCCACCAATAATAAAAAGTTCGTTTTCCCCTGCTCTTTCTGCATATTTAATGGCACGAAAGATTGAGTTAAACCAATAAACATTTTCACTCAATTCGCGGGGATTGTTTGAAATCACCAAACTCACTCTATTTGGAAGAGGCTTTCCGATAGATTCAAAAGTTTTCCTCCCCATGAGGATATGATGACCTGTTGTTAACTTTTTGAAGTTTTGAAGATCATCTTTTAAATGCCACGGTAGAGTATTATTAATACCGATTACATTGTTTTTTGACTTAGCAACTATAAATGAAACTCTCATTATACGGCCACCGCACCTTTTATATGGGGATGAGCTTGGTAGTTAACCAACTCAAAATCTTCAAATTTAAAATCGAAGATATCTTTTACCTTAGGGTTAATTTTCATCTGAGGAAGAGGATATGGTTCACGAGAAAGCTGAAGTTCTGTTTGCTCGAGATGATTCACATAGAGGTGAGCATCACCAAAAGTATGAACAAAATCCCCGAGACCTAAATCACAAACTTGAGCAATCATCATTGTAAGAAGAGCGTAGCTTGCAATATTAAACGGCACGCCGAGGAAAATATCTGCTGAACGCTGGTAGAGCTGACACGAAAGTTTCCCGTCAGCAACATAGAATTGAAACATCGTATGGCAAGGAGGCAAGGCCATTTTATCAACATCACTTACGTTCCATGCAGAAACTATCAAACGTCGAGAATCAGGGTTTTTCTTGATCATCTCAATAAGATTTTTTATTTGATCAACTGTTCGACCGTCGTGAGTTTTCCAACTTCTCCATTGCACACCATAAACGGGACCGAGGTTACCCTCTTCATCGGCCCACTCATCCCAAATTGAGACACCATTCTCTTTAAGGTACTTAATATTTGAATCCCCTTTAAGGAACCAAAGGAGTTCATGAATGATAGATTTTAAATGGCATTTCTTAGTTGTAACGAGAGGAAAACCTTCTGCAAGATTAAAGCGCATTTGATGGCCAAATACCGAAAGAGTTCCTGTACCAGTTCTATCCTCTTTCTTCGTTCCTTCGTTGAGAACTCTTTTCATGAGATCGTGGTATTGCTTCATCACGGGCCTCCCTTATCTTGTGTGCGTGTAGTTTGATACTACCAAGAAGAGAAGGCCTTGGGCAAGCGTCCAAGAAGGCCCTTATTTTAAAAGTGCCCGTACATTTTTGATATAAGAAACATCCTCGCCTCTGCCACCATTCTCTTTGTATGTTGTCGAGACTAAGCATCTACCAAAGATTTCCGTATAGTCATTGTCCCCTCTCACTAAAATTCCTTCTACTTGGTTAGTTTTAGAATTAAAAACCGGGGATCCTGAATTCCCTGCGAAGGTATCAAGGTTCGCACTGAAGTGAGATAACTTCTTAGATCTTACGACGCCTGTTGCTATTTTTAATGGAAGACCACTAGGAGCTCCAATAACATAGAGATTATCTCCTCTAGAAGGTGCTTTTTTACTAAGTTTAAGTGGCGCCCTATCTTTTACAGGACGATCAAGCTCAATGATGGCCCAATCTTTTTTCGAGAAAAGAGAACTCGAAAGCTTTGATTCCACAATTTTTTTACAAGAATAAATAGATGAGTTTGGGATACTACCTACAGTGGTATCAGACTTCTTTTTAACTTTATAATCAAAGACCCATTTATTATGGCCACAATCAGCTTCACTCTTCACGCAATGTCCGGCAGTAACAAGGAGATTAGGGGCCACTAAAAAGCCCGTACAAGTTGCCACTGTTTGTTGGTGAGCAAAGGGTTCCGCATCACAGACCTTCATCGTATCTTTAAGGTTCAGATCCATAAAACTTGTTTTATCTTTATCAGTATCCCATACAACAAACTCAGGAATCATCACTGCCACTGAATTGGCCATGCGTTTATGGACAGCATTTTTGGATTCGTTAACATCTATCCGGCTATCAGTTCCGTAGATGGCCTTATCACTGGCAAAAGTTGTTGAAGTTAGAGTCAGAGCTGTAAATAAGAAGATTTTTTTCATGCCAATGTTTATAGCAAAGGAATGAATTCAAATGCTGTTTCCTGCAAAAAATACAGGATCAATCATGTCTTAAAGCTTCAATTGGATTAAAATCTGAAGCTGTCTTGGCCGGATAAACCCCGAAAATAAGACCGATTAAGAATGAAAAAACAAAAGAAATAACCACACTCATAATCGAGATACTAGTGCTCCATCCTGAGAAGTAATTGAGAACAAGGGCGAGAATTATTCCAAAAGCTATACCAAATAATCCTCCTAAAATCCCTACCACTACAGACTCAACTAAAAACTGCGAGAGGATATCCTTACCAGTGGCCCCAATGGCCTTCCTGAGTCCAATTTCCTTAGTCCTCTCCTTAACTGCAACCAACATGATATTCATAATCCCGATTCCTCCCACTATGAGAGAAATAGCAGCGATGACTGTTAATAGAAGTGTCATTGTTTGGTTAGATGACATGATCGCATTTTTCATGTCGGCCATATTCCACACATGGAAAGCTCCCTCTTGAGCAGAAGGAGGTACTTTATGCCTGACACTTAAAAAACTTTTAATTTCTTCAACAAGAGATGAGCTGTCATAGTCATTGGGAACTTCAACATCAATGGAATCAACGGTGTTTCTTCCAAACAGACGCTTTTTTGCTGTCTCAATAGGAACAAAGATCACATCGTCTTGATCTCTAAATCCTGAAGAACCTTTTTCATTTAAAAGTCCAATTACTAAAAAATTTGATTTATTAATTTTAATCATCTCTCCGATGGCATTCCTGCCCCCAAAGAGTTCTTTGTATACAGAGGCTCCAATTAAGGCCACTCGTGATCTTTTCCTATTTTCTTCTTCAGTAAACTTTCTACCTTCAATCACTTTCCACGAGCGAAGATCGTAGTACTCATTATCAATCCCCATGACTGAAGTGTTCCAATTCTTATTTTTAAAAGTGACTTGAGACCTGCCTTCAAGACTTGGTGCCACTCCCTGAACCACAGGGAACTTTTCTGAAATGGCCTTAGCATCTTCATAGTAGAGCATAGCAGTAGCTCCAGACTGGGCGGCAACTCCCCCGTGACGCCTAATCCCTGCTCTCACTGTGAGAAGATTTCCTCCAAGACTTGAGAGTTGCGATTCAATGGACTTCTGGGCCCCAAGACCTATGGCCATCATCGTAACGACACTGGCCACTCCAATCATTACTCCAAGAATAGAGAGGAAAGTTCGAACTTTATTTGCAAGTAATTGCTTTAACCCTTGTTTGAAATGCTCTTGAAGAGTTAGTGGAGTTGAAGCCGCCGGAATAGGCTCCTTATCATTTGTTCCTTTTTTAGGTATAGGGTGATTCCTCACATCTGAAACAATCTTACCGTCACGCATTCTGATCACCCGATTACAAATGGAACTCACCTCTTCTTCATGAGTCACCATAATAATCGTCATTCCCTGAGCATTGAGATCTTTTAGGATACCGAGAACTTGTTTTTCAGAGTGAGAATCCAAGTTTCCTGTAGGTTCATCCGCTAGGATCATTTTAGGATTGTTAACAAGGGATCTCGCGATGGCGACCCGTTGCTGTTGCCCCCCTGACATCTCTTTAGGGAGATGATCCGCACGATCTTTTAATCCAACCTTTTCTAAGTAAGGCATAGCTTTATCGCGATTGATTTCGCCTTCTGAATAAAGAAGGGGTAACACCACATTTTCAGCAGCATCAAAATAAGACAGAAGATTAAACTGCTGGAAAATAAAACCAATTTTATACCGTCTTACAAAGGCCACTTCGTC
>CAYWMU010000067.1:0-12204 GCA_964459395.1 uncultured Bacteriovorax sp. | reverse complement strand
TCACGTGGCGAATATCGAGTGGGAAACCAAAAATTTTACCGATAATAACAGGTGCAGATAGTAAGAAGGCGATAGAAAGGCATCCTGCCACACCAGAGAGTGTTTCAGGAAGTGATTCTGCCAATTGGTTCGTTTTCTTTTTTCCGAAGAGAGCATTAAAGATTTTACTCTGAACAATCAGAGCAGGAATGTTTCTGTATACAAGCCAGTTTTCAGTCCATCCAGCAATAACACTTGATAACCATAAAAGCACTCCCGTTAAGAAGGCATAAAACAAAGTGAAGCTAGTGAAGATACTGTGTTTGTTAATGGTAAGGTAAGCATCTTGCTCACTCATAATAGAATCACCAAAACTAAACTTATGAATCAGATCAAAAAGATAGACTAAAGGCACAACCCAAAGAAAATTACCGAGGAAGGCCAAAAATTGGGAGTAACTAATTTTTTTTACTTCAGTGATGATATTGGTGAGTTCTCTTGTTTTTTTGAAATCTTCAAATTTTCGAGAGAGGGCACTTGCTGTATAGGCAGGTTGCTTACTAGAGAGGGCAAGATGCCAGTATTGCATTAAGAGAAAGCTAATGGCGTAGTTAACAAAAAAGAAAAAGCCTTCAAAGAAATAAGGGAGGTTTGCTTCTCCAATCCAGTATTTCATTATTGCGGTGAAGGCAGTCAGAACTCCGGCCCAACAAGCAGCTATGAATAACTGTCTTCGCTCTTTTGCTGTATCAGCAATATAGTGATCACCTTTATTTCCAGCCCTTTCAACAATTTTTCGAGTAAGGAGATGGATATTTTGTTGAATAAAGTTTTTTACACCCTGATGCTCTTGTTCATCGGCAATGATTTTACTTAAAAACTTTCCCATTACCGTTGAGTCGACAGGATTAAACCGAAGATGAAGAAGATACTCGATTCGATTTAAATAAGACTCTACTTTTTCCATCATGTAGATGAGCTGAACAGAGACTCCAGTAACTTCAAGCTGCTCTCTAACTTTAAGAATATGCTTTCGACATTGTGTAAGTTCGTGAAGAATTTGATCTGGATTATCTCTTCTATTAATGGCCATAGAGAGCTTAACAAAACTTGAATTCGAAAGATCAGATTCTATTAAATGACGACGAATTTGTCTTGATACACCGAGGGAAGAGATATGAGAGCCAAGAATAATTAAAGCGTCTTCTAGATCGAGGTGGAGATATTCAAAATCCACATTGTATTTCTTGGCCGTATTGATGAATGGGTCGATTATGCTAAATGCATATTGCTCAAACCAAATGATATCTTCGGGCTCGTCGAATAAAAACCGACAAACTTCTGCAAGGTCTTTTTCTGAAAAAGTGGGAGGGAGAATTTTTAAAATGATTCTATCTGTGATTTCGCTAAAGAATCCATTGTTATCCGTTGTCCCAGTAATATAAAGAAGACGAATGGCCCTTCCTCTTTTCATCAGTTCACTGAACGCACTAAAAAAATAACTACCTAAATCTTCGTTACGTTCAAGGAATTGTAAGAGAAACTTTGTGCGAAGTGTTCTTGAAGAATAGTAGTCTTTTGTTTCAGAGCCAATGGTAACTGGCCATTTAGTCCAATCAATTAACTTTCTAACAGCTTCAATTTTTTGATCAAAAGAGTTTTCGGGCTTTAAATCCAAAAGAGTAGAGTGAAGGTCCGCACGAACGACATCATTATTTAATGAACGATTAAAACGACGAAAAATTCTGAACATTTAGTTATTTTAGTTCTTAATTCTAAAAAAGAAAGGACAGATTGCTCTGTCCTTGAAGATTTATAACGTATCAATAAATTTTATACCAGTTTGATCAGGGTCAAGATGAGGTGCTAGACTATTGTGTTCTTGACCTCCACCATGCCAAGAATGGTGAAAACGTCCGTACCAGTCAGCAGTTTTACTCGAACATGAAGCATAACCTCCATGGAGCTGTCCTACTACTCGGCGATTAAGATCATAAAGAGGAGAACCGGAAGAGCCTGGCTCAGTTGTCCCTTTATCCCAACTACCAATTCTGATGTGAGTTCTTTCTCCTTCACTTTCTGATAAGTATCGAGTGATTTTAGTCTCATCAAAGTCAAAGCTAATGGATTTCTCATCCGTATTTGGATGATGAATACCTACGGCCCCTATGGGAGCTATATCTTCATTACTCCATCCACTATAACTGATATTCCATTCCTCTTTTGGTTCTGAGAGAAGTTTAACGAGAGTGAAGTCTGAGCTTGCTGATGAAGCTAAGTGGATTGCTCCCGTTTGAAAGTCCAAATATCTTCCACGACCGCTTCCACAGAAAGGTTTTTGATAATTCCAGTAGGTCACTAAACTCTTAGCATTAAATGCATTTACTCTACAGTGATTGGCAGTCATAAAAAATGGAGTTTTATCTTGGCGAGCATTATTAACCATAAAACCAGTACAAAAAGCACGGCCATTGATAGCAATTACGGCTACGGAACTTGCTTCGTTCTCCCAGCCGATGGCCTCATCACAAGTCACATCGATGTTACAACTCCCGGCCTTATTCGTTGATTGACCAATCTGTCGATAACCTTGTCCCACATGACTTAGAGTAAGTTTGAGTTGATCTAATTCTTTTTCATCCACTCTTACCTCAATCACAGCTTTATCCGTAAGAATGACAGGGGTCCATAACTCTTGATAAATATTATTATCTTCAAAAGTAAAAGGTCTAATAAACTGAGTGTGATCACTTGAGTAAATATTTAAGCTTGCACTCTCTGGAAGGTAAAAGTCTTTGAACCCGAAATTTAAATTAACTGCATTCGTTGCTTCAACTGTATGACGCCAAACCATTTGACCATTTTCATAGATCCAATCCTTTGGGGTGATGTTAACGTCATGAGGAACAGCAAATTCAGGAGGAGCTTCTCCTTTGATTTCAAGTGCAACTTGTTCCTTATGAATTTTTTGAATGTCTAACGGGGGAAAAAACGTCTGGGATTCAGCTTGATTGAGAGCACTAAGGCCCAATACCATCATTAGAATAAATTTCATCTGCATCTCCTTTGCTCAAGCTAGTATAGTGGCTTTAAGATCAAAATATCTTTAACATTTCCTCTCATTTGAATGGACAATAATTTTCTATAGGGAAATACTATTGTTATGATTTGGCCCTTTATTTTCTTTTTGAGTACTTTGGTATACGCCCAGGATTTTAATTTTCTCCTTACTCCAGGAGGTCCATCTAGTTATTTGACTTTTGAGAACCAAACTCAGCCTAAGGAAGGGGAGACTAAGATTCTTAATCAACGCTTTATATTTGGGCATACTATAAAAACTGAAAAGCTTGATTATGTAGTGGGGGGCAACTATCAGCATCTAGATTTTGATAACAAGTCTTCTTCTCTCAGGGATTACTCTCAGTATCAACTCTCACTAGGTGTGAGAAAAAAACTGAGTGATAATAAATTCTGGTTTGCAAATGTGAGTTATGGTTCTGCAAGTGATCGCCCTTTTAAAAACGCAGATGACGATACTATCAGTGCAAATTATATTCGAAAAACTTCTGATCGCTGGGTTATGGTAGTGAACTATTCTAATAACCGAAGTTTTCTTAACAATATTCCACTTCCAGGTTTCTTCTACATCAAGGATATGACCAGAGAGAAGGCGACTATCATTGGCTTTCCTTTTTTCTTATGGATGCGTCATACAGGATACTGGTCTTATCGCTATCTAGGACTTCTTCCATGGCGCCACCAGGCCCGTGTAAGCTACAGTAAGTTTTCCAGAGTTCACCCCTTCGTAGGATTTGAGCAAGAAATATTTAGTTTTTTTAGGCACGATAGAGACAAAACAAATCAGAGAGTGTTCTACTTTCAGAGGAAGTTAGGTATTGGGGCCGACTTTAAGCTTATTCCTAGACTGAAATTCGACTTATTCCTTGGTCATTCTTTTGATAGAGAGATTTTTGAGGCCAAAAACTTTAGTGATAAAAAATCATCGAAATCACGTTTGGATAGCTCTTTGTTTATTGAGACCAAGATTTCTTATAGTTTTTAATAATCATCTTTTTTATTTTTCATCTGGTTTGCCCCTATAGACAGTGGACAAAGTCCTATGCGCAATTCATACTTTTTGGTGTCAATAAAATTTTAATGTAATAGGGGCGATTAATGAAGAAGTGGATACTCCCTCTCCTTATATCCATGCCTTCTTTTGCTAGTGTCTCGCTGAAAGATGCCTACACCAGTGCAAAAGAAAATATGGAAACGATTAAGAAGGCCAATGCTCAACTTAATCAAGCAGAAGCTAGAAAAAATGTTGCTCGAGCTAGCTTTTTACCAACCATCTCATTTGAAGCTACTGATACGAGAATTGATCAACCGTCTGCTGCAGGTATTAATCGGGCCTTCGTTTTAACCCGACAATATTCAGCGGCGATGCGGTTAAGGCAACCCCTTATTCGAGGAGGAGTGCTGAGTGGTTATCAGCTGAGAGACGAAGAGTACTTACTGGCCCAGTTTCAAAAAGATTATTCATATATTAGTTTGTATCAGCTTTTGATCAATGCTTATTACAATCTTTATCTTGCCCAGATTGATCTAAAAAACTTGCAGGAATTAAGAGAGTTTTCAGAGGAACGACTAAAAGAAATTGCTTCTTTGGCACGAGTAGGACGTTCTCGCCAAGGAGAGTTAGTTCAGGCTGAGACTCAACTTCTCACAGCAAAAGCTCAATATGAGCAAGGTCTACAAGTGCTGAAAGAAGCTCAGGAAAACTTCGCCTTCTATACAGGTAAAGCAGACGCACTCGTTCTGGCACCAACCAGTCTTCCCAAAAAATTACAAGATTTCTCATACTATGTGGATAAATTAAATTCTCGTCCGGATATCCTGGCCGCTCAACAAGAACTGAGAATTGCAGGCAGACAAGTTGATGTCTCTAAAGGCGGGCATTATCCTTCAGTAGATTTAGTCGGAAACTATTATTTTGATAGAACAGGTGTTCTTCAAACATCAGAGTGGGATGTTGGAGTCCAAGTTAGTGTTCCTCTCTTTCAAGGGGGCTCTGTAATCTCCCAAGTAAAAGAAGCCACGGAGGCCAAGCGAGTGGTGGAGTTAAATACTTCCGAAAAAATTCGTCAGGCCAAAACAGATCTTTCTGTCTTCTATAAGAACTATCATCAGATTCAGACTCAACTTTCTACATTGAAAGAAGCCCTGAAAAAAGCGGAGCAAGCTTATAAGTTAAATCAAAAAGATTATCGCTACGGGCAGGTTACGAACTTGGAAGTGCTTCAGTCTCTTAATTTATTTATCGAGACGAAGCGTTCTTATGATAATCTTCTCATTCTTGCTCACATGACTTTTAAAAATCTTGAAGCTTCTGCTGGAGTATTACCATGAGTTTATCCGATATCTCCATTCGTAAACCGGTCTTTGCCTGGATGCTCATGTTCTCTATGATCATCTTTGGTTATATCTCTATGACCAAAATGGGTATTTCTCAGATGCCCGATGTGGATTTTCCGGTTGTCAATATTTCTGTGACCTATGAAGGTGCTGCTCCAGAGATTATGGAGTTGGACGTCATTGACCCTATCGAGTCTGCGGTCCTATCAGTTGAAGGAGTTCAAAAAATTACTTCTTCTGCCCGTCAAAGTGGAGCCAACGTTTCTGTTGAGTTTAATCTTGATAAAAACATTGATGTTGCTGTTTCTGAAATCGAAGCAGCGGTTAATCAGGCCGGTCGAAACTTACCAGATGACATTGATCCTCCTGTCATAAGAAAAATGAATCCTGATGATAGGCCTATTCTTTTCTTATCAGTGACTGCACCGAATATGGAACCAAAGGATCTCATGGCCTATGCCCGGGACAACCTTAAAGATCAATTCCAAACAGTGAGTGGAGTCGCCGACGTTTTCGTTGCCGGATATATTGATCCCAATCTTCGTGTTTGGGTGGATAACGATAAGCTTAATCGCTATCAGCTCACTGTAAGTGATGTTATTAATGCGGTTCAATTAGAGCACAAAGAGTCACCGTCTGGTTATGTTGAAAACTACGTAACAGAGAGAAACGTTCGAACTCTAGGAGAGGCCACGACTGTTGAAGAGTTCGAGATGCTTCCTATTATTCGTCGCGGGGGAGCTCCGAACTATAGACCTATTTTCTTACAAGAAGTTGTTAAAGTAGAAGAAGGTATTGCAGATGTAAGACGAATCTCTCGTGCGAATGGAATCAATGCACTTGGTTTAGGTATCAGAAAACAGCGCGGAACCAACTCCATGGCAGTGGCAGATGGTGTAAAAGAAAAAATGGAGTTAGTAAAAAAGAACTTACCTGAAGGTATGGATCTTTTTGTCAATTTTGACTCCACTCGTTTTATTGAGGAGTCTATTGAAGAATTAAGCTTTACGATGATCATGGCAGCTCTCATGACTGCTTTTGTCTGTTGGCTCTTCCTTGGTTCTTTTGCGGCGACTCTCAACGTCGTTCTGGCCATTCCGACTTCAATTCTCGGAGCCTTCGTCATTCTAAATTACATGGGTTTCACCCTTAATACTTTTACCCTTTTGGGTCTCTCTCTTTCAATTGGGATTGTGGTGGATGATGCCATCATGGTGTTAGAGAACATCTATCGGCACCATGAAGAGGGGAAGGACAAAGTTCGGGCCAGTCGCGATGGTGCCAATGAAATCTCCTTTGCTGCCCTAGCGGCAACCATTGCTATTATTGCCATCTTTGTACCTGTTGCAATGATGGATGGAATTATTGGAAAGTATTTTTTCCAGTTCGGAATTACCATATCTGTAGCCGTTGGACTTTCATATATTGAAGCGATCACTCTGACTCCGATGCGTACTTCTAAGTTCATGGAAGATACCACTCGTAAATCAAAAATCGGTATATTGATTGATTCATTCTTTGAAGGTTTAGAAGCAAGTTATGTGAAGGGACTTAATTGGGCACTTAAATACAGATGGATTACCCTTGTGGTTTCACTTGTATTCTTTGCGGTTTCTTTAGGGCTGGTAAGTCAAATTCCAAAAGAGTTTGTGCCGATTCAGGATACCTCTTCATTTAATATCAGAATTAAATCTCCTGATGGATCTTCTCTGGCTTATACCGATCGTGTGACTAAAGAAGTTGAGGATTACCTTGCTTCCCAGAAAGATGTGAAACGCTTTTTTTCGGTTATAGGTGGTTTCGGCGGAAGTGCTGATGCATCCTCCACAATCATGTTTGTTACGTTACATGATCCAGGAGATCGTCCTGTAGACTCAGAGAAAGGTAGGAAATTAAAACAATTTGAACTTATTGATAAGTATCGTCAGCACTTCAGAAATTACAGTAAGGCCAGAGTGATTGTTCAGGATACTTCTCAACAAGGCTTCTCTGCCTCTGGTCGAGGTTTTCCTATCGAGTTTACCTTAACAGGTGGTAATTGGCAGACCTTGATTGAAACCTCTCAGAATGTGATGAAAGAGATGCAAGAGTCTGGCAAGTTCGTTGATATCGATACGGATTATAAAGCTTCAGTTAAAGAAGTGCAGATTTTTCCTAACCGCGAAGCTGCTAAAGTTCGTGGTGTATCTGTTCAAGAGATCGGAACAACTATTTCTGCTCTCATTGGTGGAACAGTCATTGGAAAATATTCAAAAGACGGTCACAGAAATGATATCCGAGTAAAAATGCTTAACGCTTCTAAAGAGCAGTTAGACGATCTTGAAAAGATCTATGTTCGAAATCTTCGTGGAGAGTTAGTGAGATTACTCGATGTGGTTATTGTTGAGGAGCGCCCAGGGGTGCAAATCATTAATCGCCAGGCCCGTCAACGTGCTGTCACCATTTATGCTGGAATGGCCCCAGGAGTCTCTCAAGGAGATGCTCTTGCTGCTGCTAATGAAATTTCGAGAAAGCATCTTCCAAGTGGGTATAGCTTAATCGAGTCAGGAGCTTCTCAAACATTTACGGAGTCATTTCAGAGCTTAATTTTTGCTCTCGTAATGGGAATACTTATCGCCTATATGGTCCTAGGATCTCAGTTCAACAGTTTTATTGATCCGGTGACTGTTCTTCTTGCTTTACCGTTCTCGTTTTCGGGTTCATTTATTGCACTCTATCTTGGAGGACAATCCCTTAATATTTACTCGATGATTGGACTTATTCTTCTTATGGGTATTGTGAAGAAAAACTCGATTCTACTAGTGGATTTTACAAATCAACGTCGAAATGATGGTCTTGGTATTACTGAAGCACTTAGGGATGCATGTCCTAAACGTCTTCGACCGATTCTCATGACAACCTTTTCAACGGTTGCGGGTGCTATACCTCTGGCATTCTCATTAGGGCCAGGTTCAGAAGCCTTAAAGCCTATGGGTATGTCGATTATTGGTGGAGCTCTTGTTTCCACATTCCTAACTCTTCTCGTTGTTCCTGCGTTCTACCGAATTGTGGCACGTGAGAGAGAAGTCATTAAGTTTGATGATTAGCAGGGGGCCTTCGGGCCCTTTTTTAATTTATGATTGAACCTTATAAAGATGGGACACTTCTTAGACTCTACATCCAACCCGGTGCTAGAAAATCGGGTTGGGATAAAGTCTTTGATGATCGACAAAAAGTTAAAATCAAAGCTCCTCCTCGGGATGGGGAGGCCAATGAAGAACTTATTTCTTTTGTGGCCAAATCTTTTGCTGTATCAAAATCCAAGGTAAGCCTTGTAAGAGGACATACTTCTCGTCAAAAGGACCTCTATCTTGAACTTGATTATGAAGAGGCCCTTCTTATTTTTAAAACATTAACTACGAATTAACGATCGTTCCACCATTTGGATGAAGTACTTGTCCTGTCATGTAGCTTGCCTCTTTACTTGCTAAAAAAGTAAAGCATCCGGACACTTCATTAGGATGTCCGGCCCGCCCAAGAGGAACGTCGGTTCCAAATTTTTGAACTTGCTCCTTATCAAAACTAGCTGGTATTAATGGTGTCCAGATGGGCCCTGGCGCAACGGCATTAACTCTTACTCCATCCTTAGCAAGACTTTGTGAAAGAGAGCGAGTAAGCGCTACGATTGCACCTTTGGTGGAGGAGTAATCCATGAGTAGAGGATTACCCTTATAGGCAGTGACAGAAGCATTATTAATAATCGTGCCTCTATTATCTTTTAGATATGGTAGTGCCGCTTGGATGAGGTAGACGAAGGAGAAAATATTTGTTTTATAAGTCCGGAGAAGCTGTTCCTGAGAGATATCTTCAAAGTTCTCGGCAACATGTTGTTCTCCCGCATTGTTGATAAGAATATTTAAATTCCCGAGTTTATTCTTTGTTTCCTCCACACATTGACGACAAAAATCTATATCTCCTATATCACCTTTCATCAGAAGGCATCGGGATCCGCGATTTTCGATTAGCTCTTTGGTTTCTTTAGCATCCGTATCTTCATCTTTATAAATTATGGCGACATCTGCACCTTCTTGAGCAAAGGAGAGTGCTACCGCACGTCCGATACCGCTATCTCCTCCGGAAATCAAGACGACTTGACCACTAAACTTTCCGACTCCTTCATAGAAGGGCTCGTAATGTGGCCTATCTTGCAAGATATGTTCTTTACCGGGTTGATGACTTTGAGTTTCACTGTGCATAACTTCCTCCTTAAAGTTTCTGAAAGAAATTGATGCAAAAAAAAGGCCCACTAAAAAGTGGGCCTTATATGGGAGATTATTTTCGTAGAGCTTTTTGAACTTCGGAGATGATCGCAGTCATTCTGATGACAACTTCACCGCTATTTACTACTCCACCATCATAAGTAGAACAGTTACGTGCAAACTGGTCACATTTATTTGAAACAAGGCAGCTGTTAGGGTCATTCTTATCACTTGGAACAAAATCAGTTTTACCCATAACAAGAATCCCTTCTACAACTCCTGTATTCGCGTTGAAAACTGCAGATCCAGAGTTACCTTGGAAAGTATCAAGGCTAGCAGAGAAGCGAGTTAATTCAGAGTTTTTTGTTACTGATGCACCAGTAGCAATCTTTGTAGGAAGACCTGTTGGGTGACCGATAACAACAAGAGGAGTGTTATTTGGAATTTTCCCACTTTCTCTGAATTTTAAAACCGGGCGATCAGTTACTTTGCGATCAAGACGAATGATTGCGTAATCTAAAACATTGTCTAATTTAACGCTGACGATTTCTTTACAGCCATAGATATCACTACTTTTGATATCAACAGTAGGGTCGTGATTCGGTGACTTCATTTCATAACCAAAAACCCATTTAAAATCTTCACAAACATTTCTTGGATTATCGAAACCAAGGTAGCAGTGTCCGGCAGTAATAAGAGTATCTTCTCCAACTAGAAAACCAGAGCAAGATGGAGCGAGGTATTGTTGAGAGAATTTTTCGTGAGCGCATACATTCATCGATGATTCTAGTGTTTGCGGATAACGAATATCTTTTAAATTTTTTTCTTGGCCTTCAATGAAAGCACTTTGATGAATCATTCCAGCAGTTGAAAGAGCAAGCTTTTTATGTAGGTAGCTTGCCTGGTAAACTTCTTGACGATTATCTGAACCATAAACAACTTTCTGACGAGCGAGTGCCGAAGTTGAAAGTGCTAGAGTAAGAATTGTAAGTAAAAATCTGGTCATTAATTTCTCCACTTGGATAGGTATCCTTAGGCCAAACTTTATTGCATCCAGAAAGGAAAATGAAAATAGGAAAGAGGAGATGTCAGAAGTTGATAGAAATAAAAAGGCCCCTGAAAACAGGGGCCTAGATGATTTTGAATTTAACGCTAGAAGTTAAGCGATTTTTTGCCACATATTACAGTAGCCTTTCTCTTTAACATAAACTTCTTTTGCTTTCATAGCAGTCATCATTGCTGGAAGTGTACATTTACCCCCACCTTCAACTCCACCTGCTACATAGTATTTGCAAGTACCGCAAAATCTATTTTGCTTTGCTCTTGGAGAAACATCTTTGTATCCAAGTTTTCCAGCAGTAACCCAAGTAACTGCTTGAGCAACATTCATAAGACCAGCAGCTTTACCTACAACAGTAGAAACAGCAGCAAAAAGTAATGTGCTTTTTAGAAATTCGCGTCTTTTCATATAATCGCCTTTTGTTAGAGTGCAAAATAGGGAATAAAATTTGTGATCATCCTAACATAAAATTTCATAAAATTAAGAGTGAAAATTAAATAATTTCAGTGTTTTATATATCAAACTTTCATTCGTAATACCTCACACTCGTTTAGCTTTTTCATAGACACCCAGTGTGCAAAAATTTACACTCATAAAATCATGAAAATACATAAATCTTTTACCTTTATAGATCTTTTTAGTGGTTGTGGTGGCCTTTCATACGGTCTTGAAATGGCCGGTCATAAATGTTTGCTAGGAGTTGATGCAAATCAAGATGCTCTCGATAGCTTTGCTTTAAATCACCCTCATGCCAATGTTTTTAGTGGTGATATTAAGACTCTCAAGCCAGTCAAGTTAAAAGAACTTCTTCGAGGGAAAAGCATTGATATGGTGGTAGGTGGACCTCCTTGCCAAGGTTTCTCAACAGTAGGGCGTGGACAAGTCGAAGATGAACGAAATCAATTGTTCAAAGAATTCGTTCGTATCGTAAAACTAACTCAACCGAAGATTATTCTTTTTGAAAACGTCACAGGTCTCGTAGCAAAGAAAAATGCAAAAATTCTTTCGCAGATTTTTGCTTACTTTGAACGCCTTGGTTACAACATGGATGCTCGTATTCTTTCTGCAGAAGAGTTTGGTGTTCCAGAGAAGAGAAGAAGGGCCATCATTATGGGTGTGCTAGGAGGAGAGTGTATTTTCCCTCAGCCAACTCATGGTATGCGTGGTGGAAAAAAGATTGTGAGTGTAAAAGAAGCACTTAAAAATCTAAAGGCTAGTGACGGAAAAATTTATAATCATGATGTGAAGATGGCGGAAATTTCTAAGCCTGAAGATAGAGAACGTCTTAAATACATTCCTGCTGGCCGCGGTATCCGTTACGAAGCAGATCAAAAAGAACTTCTTCCAAAAAAACTTTGGTATGATGTGGACTGGAAAAAATTAAGAGAGAATCGTTTCCGACAAACAAGACTTCAGCGTCTTCCGCTTAATGGACCGAGTCCTACCATTCTAACAGCAAGAACGAGTTATTATCATCCAGTAGAACCGAGATATCTTACTCCTCGAGAGGCT
>CAYWMU010000066.1:0-12237 GCA_964459395.1 uncultured Bacteriovorax sp. | reverse complement strand
GAAGCGTGAAGATATAGGGGCCGTTCCGGTTTACAAGAATGAGCGAGCGGTGGGATTTGTCACTGATCGAGATATCGTTATCTCAGGGCTGGCCAATGGACATGATGCCGAAACTCCTATTTCTCAGGCCATGAAAAGCGAGGTCATTTCGATATCCGAGGATGAGAATGTCATTGAGGCCGAAAGGTTAATGAAAGAAAATCAAATCAGTCGATTGTTAGTTGTCAATAAGGGAGGAGAACCGGTCGGGATGCTGAGTCTTCATGACCTATTAACGGCTGATGAACGGGAAATTAATCTAAATACCTTAAGAGAAATTAAACACTGATGATTCTTTAAGGTTTAATTTAGGTCAAACCTCTTATTTTTTAATCGGTTTATGGCGATTGGTATTTAAGAGGAAATGCGTGAAAAGAATAAAGAATTTCGACCGCAAAGATTTGATCATGCTGATAGACCAAGTTCCGGGCATGGTCTATCAGTTTAAGCTTGATAGCAATCAAAGATTTAGTTTTAGTTTTGTTTCTAAGGGAATTGAGTACTTTGGTGGAACAACGGAAGATATTGATAATAGCTTCAATTATATAATCGACTTACTTCACCCAGGTGAATTTAAACGATTTGTTTCTACGGTTCTTCAGTCTGCAGCTACTTTGACGGAGTGGAATGAAGTCTTTCGCTATAATCATCCGGTAAGAGGACCTGGTTGGGTGAGAGGTCGATCCTTTCCTGAAAAGAAAAGTGATGGAAGCATTATTTGGAATGGCTTTCTCAGGGATGTGACTGAAGAGAAGATGCTTGAGATATCGCTTAAGCAAGCTGTTGAAGTCAGAGATGCATTTATTTCCATCGCCAGTCATGAGCTTAAAACACCTATTACTATTCTTCTCATGCAGCTACAAATGATTAAAAAGAAGTATCAAGATGTTGATGGAATCACGGTTGAAATGAATCGTGCAATCAATCAGATTGATCGAATCACAAGACATATTAACAATCTTTTTGATTCTTCTCCTAAAATACAAGATGTACCTTACGAAATTGACTCCTATGAACTTGGCTCCTTTGTGGAAGACTACATAACAAATGTATACGGAGATTTTTTAAGCAATGGAATCGCCATTAAGCTTGATTTAGAAAAGGGAATTTATACCCGATTATCAAAAGAGAAACTTTCACAAATCCTAAGTAACCTCATTTCTAATACAATGAAGTATGCCCCAAAATCAGAATTATTGATTACTCTCAAACAGAATGGTCCTAGCATTGATTTAGTTCTTTCTGATACTGGGCCAGGTATCCCAGAAAGCCTTTTGCCTAATATCTTTAATCGATATCAAAAATCGGGAAATGAATTTAGCATTTCCGGTATTGGCCTTGGTTTATTTGTTACTAAGAAGATAGTTGATTTATTAAAGGGTAAGATTGAGCTTCGTTCGAGTACCGGGAAAGGGACAATATTGCATATCCAATTCCCGGTAGAATTATTTTTAGTGACCGAGGACGTAAGCAAAAACTAGAGGAGCAACAATCGTTGCATCCGATTCAATGATAAAACTTGGTGTTTCCATTGATAATTTACCCCAAGTGATTTTCTCATTAGGTACGGCCCCTGAATACGATCCATAACTTGTTGTTGAGTCAGAGATTTGGCAGAAGTAACCCCAAAGACGTGCATCAGTTTGCTCTAGATCCTGACGAATCATAGGAACCACACAAATAGGGAAGTCACCAGCAATACCACCACCGATTTGGAAAAAGCCAATTGAACTATCTTTACTTGCTTCAAGGTACCAGTCTGCAAGATAGGTCATGTACTCAATACCAGATCTTACGGTGTGAACGTTTTTGACTTCACCACGATAGCAATAAGAGGCATACATATTACCTAGAGTTGAGTCTTCCCAACCAGGAACGATGATTGGAAGATTTTTTTCACAAGCAGCTACTAACCATGAGTCTTTTGGATCAATTTGAGCTTCTTTGATAAATTCACCCTTACGAAGTGCTCTGTAAAAAAATTCATGAGGGAAACATCTCTCGCCTTTGGCTTCAGCTTCACTCCACTCATTGGCCATTGCACGCCAAATTTTTTTCATGGCCTCTTCTTCAGGAATACAAGTATCTGTTACACGATTGAGGTGTCGATCATAAAGATCTTGCTCATCTTGTTTTGAAAGAGCGCGCCAGTCTGGAATACGAACATAATGGTTGTGAGCAACGAGATTATAAATATCTTCTTCAAGGTTTGCTCCCGTACAGGTAATTGCGTGAACCTTACCTTGGCGGATCATTTCCGCAAGGGAAATTCCAAGTTCGGCAGAACTCATGGCACCGGCAAGGGTGATCATCATTTTGCCACCATTCTCAAGGTGTGCCTTATAGGCCTTTGAGGCATCTACAAGTGCAGCAGCATTGAAATGGCGATAGTTGTGTTCAATAAATTGAGAGATAGGACCAAGTGTTTTTGACATAAAGACCCCAACAGGTCAAATCAGCTAAGAGGCCGAAGCTCACCCCAGTCAAACTAGAGTGAGTGAAATTTCGTAAAAATAAACTCTATCGTCAAGGGCCTAATGGAGTTTTCTCTCTTCCTTGGAATTATTATAATAAGTTCTCACTTGGCCAGGTTCGGACTTCTCAGTTTTCTCATCATTTCCCGAGTGTTTAGCATATTTTTCCTCAGATCGGGTGCGATAATGGTGGAGCACTTTTTCGGCCTTAAAGGCCAAGTCCATGACTTTTTGTCTTATCTGATCTTTGAGACTCATGAAACGCCTCCTATATATTTGGTTGTTGAGAAGGTCGTTCTTCTTTTTTTTGCATAGGCCTTTGCATATTATTTTCTGAAAGATTCACCACCCGGGCCGAAACTGAATCCCAGATTTGCGCTTCTTCCAGATTAACCTCAATCAATGAGAGCTCAGGGTCCTCTAATCCTTCAGGAAACCATCTTTTCATCATTGGGGACCAAAGTTCTTTTTTTAGGTTTTCATCTTCGTTGATTTCACCTTTTCCTTTAAAAGTGACATAGAGGTTGGTGTCTTTATCCATATATCCAAGGTGGACATAGTCTTTGAGTCTGATCTCTTGGCCCACTTGAGAAGAATTTCGAATGAAAAAGAAAACACAAGGATTTTGTGTGAAGTCTTCGCGTTTTAAAATGGCCATCGGGCGAGTGTGAATTTCGCCTGCTTCGTTAAAGGTCGCCATCAGGCATATATCAACTTTCTGGAGTATATCCATAACGTTCTTATTATCAGTATTGTTCATAATTCCTCCTTGGCACTTATCAATTAAAGCAAAGTTAGAAGTGTATAAAAATTCTGCAAATCATAAACAGTGTCTAATTTTTTGACAGCTGTAATCACATTTAAAGTGGTTCGGGCCGGCATGTAACTTGAATGAGTAAGATAACTAATCTTGAACAGTGAGGTCTTGTTATGAAGCAAAGTCTACTATTGAGCCTAGGAATTTTTTTGAGTTTTTCTTTTGTAGAAAAAGGTCCTATGCCACATGAAAGAAGTTCTACTCCAAAACAAGCCCATGCTCACTCGGGACGTTATCTTTATTTAGGTGAAGTCCCAAAGTTTAAAGGTGAAGAGCTTGAAATCTATATTTCTAAAAAAGGCTTAACAACTCGAGTGAAGGCCTTGGTAAATCAGGATCGCATCGATACATATGCTGAATCACTCTATAATCGTTGGTTGACGGTTCACAATGCTTTTAAAGATTCAAAACTTTCTTACCATCCTCTCGTTGATGTTTCAAAGCTAGGAGAAGGAAGAAACAGTAACGTTCAGGCCTGGATTGAAATTGCTTCTCAATATGCTGGTCATGAGATGGCCACAGTCTCTTCAGACATCTACCAGAATAAGAGAAATGCTAAAAATTATACGCCAAGAGACCAGGCAAATTATAAAGACATTATTTCAACGAGCTATTTTAAATACCTTTTTGGAGTGGATCTTCAGAGTGTGTATGGCAATCAAAGTAAAATTGATCAGCTTTTATCAGCTAATAATTCAAGAGTGCTTTTTGAGAAACATCTCTCTCATTTATTCACAAGAGATTTAAGTAACCCAGGTTACTTGGGATACCTTACTTTTGTTTATCCTATTGCAGCGACTACCAAAGGACCTAATGATATTCCCAAACAAGGTGTTTATGACTTGAAAACTGCAGAGTCTATCGAAGCTCGTTGGTGGTCAGATAGATGGCAAGATGAGTTTGCAGGTTTACCATTCCTTCTTATTGATTGGAATGGAGTGGCCTTCCATGGACCAATTTCAAACTTTGCAGATCTCGATGTATGGTTTTTGAGAAGAGGTTATGTTTCTCATGGCTGTCACCGTATGGATGCTAGTGATGTAATGGAATTTAGAACTTTAATGCCGAGTAATTTAAAAGCTGCTGCTAAAAAAATTAAAGTCATTGTTCTAAATGGTGAGGACGTCACAGACTGGGATTTAGATGGTCAAAAAGAAGTGATTGATGTCGAGTATTATAATGTTCCAACGACTGTCAACGCAAATTCAAGTGTTACTCGTCAGGCCATCGTGACTAAGTATAATAAAGATGTTCAGAAGAGAACATTCTTTAACGAGAATCAGTACACGAGGAAGAATTACAATACCTTCTCTCACTCGATGGATAAAGTTAATGAGTATGTATTAAATGGTTCAAAACTTCAGTTGGCCACAACTCATGAGAACCTTCCCATCACGAGTTTTGAATATAGAAAGACACGAGTTATTCAATATGTCGAAGAAGGTGTGAGATTAAGAGGATATAATGATTCGGCCGGAAGCTATCCTCCAAGTTATTTTCAAAAATATTAATCTTTAGCAACTTGTCCCTCTATTGGTAGAGGGGCAAGTTTTGTTATTGAACCAATAAGTTGTCCTGAATAGGCATTAACCATATGAAAAAGAGCATGATCAGGACTTGCCACATTCAACTGATAAACCCATCCAAATTCTTGATACTTTATTAGTCTCCATTTGCCATAAGTTTTCTCACCAAGTAGTGACATCCTTTTTTCAATTTCTGATAAAGGCAGAATTCCTTGACCTGGATCGAAGATATCTCCTCGGTTTAGATTCACTCCTTCAGCAATTTCCATTTGCCCATTCTTGTTATTGATGATGGTTATATAGGTATTATTTTTAGTTTTAATTTTAACGATGTTCTCATTCTGCCCATTGCTATTTGACTCAGGAGATAGATAAACCAAGGGAGGTTTACCAAAGCTTGGTAAGCTTAAAATGATGAGAGCGGTAAGTATCATGTGCGGCATAAATCATTCCTCATGATAATCGCAGACTAAAGCAATCGTAATGCCAGCGATAACTTCATGGAATTTGTATTTCTTATCCTTTGCTATGGGGAATTTTGACAATTTAGATCTGCAAATTGAAAAAACAAAACATATTGCTTCTAATGTTTGAAATATAGGAGGGCCTATGGCCACGACGATCTGGAAAGGTGCATTGAGTTTTGGATTATTAAATATTCCAGTTAATTTATATAAGTCTGAGGAGCGGAGAGACTTTAAACTTTCCATGTTAGATGAAGAGAATCTTTCTCCCATAAAATATAAGAAGGTAAACGCAAAAACTGGTGAAGAAGTACCTTGGGAGAGAATTGTTAAAGGATATGAATATGCTCCGGAGGAGTTTGTCATCCTCACTAAAGAGGACTTAAAGAAGGCCAATCCTCGTGCAACTCAGACGATTGATATTCTTGACTTTGTTGAAAGTGATGAAGTCGATACACTTTACTTTGATAAGAGCTATTACATGGTACCCCAAAAAAATGGAGTGAAGGGTTACTTCCTTCTACATGAAGCTCTCGTGTCAACTCAGAAAGCTGCTATATGTAAGGTCGTTATTAGAACTAAGGAACATCTTGCCATGGTGGTTTTTAAAGAAAACTACCTTGTTCTCACTCTTTTAAAATTTAATCATGAAGTTATTCTCCCTCAAGAAGTGCATTATCTTGACGAGTTCGAAGTACCAACTTTCTCCGATAAAGAGTTACAAATGGCCATAGAGTTGATTGAAGGTATGACCACAACTTGGAATCCCGCCGCCTATGAGGACACTTACACAGATGACGTCTTAAAACTTATCGAGAAAAAAGTTACTCACGGAGAAGTTGAACAGATCGAAGAGGATACCACCAGAACAGGAGCTACAGGTGTTGTGCTTGACCTTTTACCGCTACTGCAGAAATCCATAAGCGATAGTAAAAAAGTAAGAGAGAAGAAAAGCAAGAAGAAATCTTCAAGTAAGAAGGTTGGATAAATGGATAAGTTAAGAGTTTATCGAAGTAAAAGAAACTTCAATAAAACAAAGGAACCCAAAGGGGGCATGGCCAAAAAGCAGGGTAAACTTATCTTTGTTATTCAAGAACATCATGCCTCCCATATTCATTTTGATTTAAGACTAGAATGGAAAGGTGTGCTTTTAAGTTGGGCCATACCTAAAAATATTTCGATGGATCCAACAGTAAAAAGACTTGCTGTACAAACTGAAGATCATCCTTATGAATATGCAAGTTTTGAAGGCCATATTGCTCAAGGAGAGTATGGAGCAGGTGAAATGCTCATTTGGGATAAGGGAGAGTGGGAGCCTGAGGTTGATGATGTGGATCAAGCTCTTTCATCGGGAAAACTTTATTTCCATTTGAAAGGAGAAAGAATTTTTGGCCGTTTCCGCATGGTGAAAACTCATTATAAAGGAAATGATAACTGGTTAATTATGAGAGTAGATCATTTTGATCCATGGCCAGGGTTTATTCCTCCTATGCTTGCGGTGAGAAAGAAGGATGCTTCGAGCGAGCTTAAATACTTGCATGAACTCAAGTATGATGGTTATCGCATTCAGGCCCATGTGAATGCCGGGGACGTTAACATTTGGACGCGGCAAGGTAAAGATTGGACCAGTCGTTTTTCTCTTATTGAAAGTAGTTTGAAAACGTTAAAAGTAGACTCGGTCATTCTTGATGGGGAAGTGGTCTCTTATGATGAGTATGGACATACACATCTAAAATACCTTTTACATAACTTAAAATCCCATCGTTTTGATCTTATTCATTATGTGGTTTTTGATATTCTTTATTTTAATGGACATGATCTTCGAGGTCTACCATTGATGGAGAGAAAACTTATATTAGATGATCTTGAACTCCCTGCTTACCTTGAAAAATCTTTATATTTCTTTGAAGACGGACCAAGTTTTTTTGATGCTGCGAAAAGTTTGAATCTAGAGGGAATTCTTAGTAAAAACATCGAATCGACTTATCAAAGTACTCGCTCAGAGGAATGGATCAAAGTTAAAACAGCTGATGAAGAAGTCTTTACTATTTTGGGATACACCAAGAAAGGACGGCGTTTAAAATCATTATACTTAGGTAAACAAAGAGAAGGTAAGTATGTTTACAGGGGAAAGGTTTCATCTGGCCTTGACGCTGAGACAAGGGATGAACTTGAAAAAATTCTCTTTGCGCTTTCTCCACATCCTCCTCTTATAAAGAATTTTGAAGAAGAAGTTTATTGGATTGAACCAAAATTTAAATGTGAAGTTGCTTATCTAGAATCAGGGGAAGGAGTTTTACGAGGAGCCTCTTTTAAGAATATGGTTGCTTCTCCTGTTAAAGCTAAGAAAAAGCTTAAGAGAACTTCTCTTAATAGAGTCGTTTATGAAGTTGAAGGCATCACTAAAAGCGAAGTCCTAGATTTTTATGAAGATGTCTCACCCTTGTTATTTGAACATTTAAAAAACCGAAAACTGAATTTACTTCGCTGTCCAAAAGGAAGTATTCAGCATTGTTTCTACCAAAAAAATTGGCATCAAGGCGATATTGTCGGTCTTAGTAAGGGGGAAGATTATTTTTATCTGACTCGACCTTCTGTGATCCTGGAACTGGCCCAATTGAATACTCTTGAATTTCATATAACTGGTTCAAGGTATCCTCATTTTGATTTACCTAATGAAATAGTTTTGGACCTCGATCCGGATACCACAGTGGATTGGAATGATGTGGTCAAAGGGGCGCTGAGCGCTAAACATCTTCTAGAGGAGCTGGGCTTGGTTAGCTTTGTTAAGCTAACTGGAGGGAAGGGAGTTCATATTCATGTTCCTATTCTTCCTTTATATAATTGGGAAGAAGTTAAAGGCTTTATTCATACTGTTTGTTATGAATTACAAAGTAGAAACCCAAAACTTTTTACTCTTGAAATGAGTTTGAAGGTGAGAAAGAATAAAATATTTCTAGATTATCTGAGAAATAGTGCAGGAAGTTCTTATGTCGCTCCTTATTCTCTCAGGGCCAAAAAATTCTCTTCAGTGGCCTTACCCATAGAGTGGAATGAATTGATAGATATGGGAAGCTCTCGTCCTCTCTCCTTAGTCGATGCAAGAAAAAAAATATTTTCCCGATCTCGAGATCCTTGGAAAGATTACTTTGAGATCAAACAAAGAATTGAAGTTCTGGATAAACTGAAGGGAAAGAGTCAGGTTTCTTAGGGGTTGTCATACGCAATTATTTTTCTCAGAATTAAGATATGAACTTTTCAAAATACCGTGACACCAATGATTACCGTGAAATTTTAAGACTCTTTCAGAAGAGTTCTGAGCAACAAAATAACCTCCTTTGGCAGAATATTAATGGCAAAAGAGAGGTTTATGCTATCTCTAACTTAGAGATTGATTTTGTAGGTCGAGAAGTCGTGGGCTTTCTTGAAAATCCTTCTGACTTGAAGCCTGGTCATACGGCATATTTCAAACTCTCTTATAATGATACCATTTTTAAATTGAGTGATTTCTTTGTCCAACAAGACTGTGTCAGTTTCAAGTTTCCGGAAACTCTCAAAACTTGGGATCTCAGGGCCAATGAAAGGTTCTCACTGGATGATGGTGAGGAGTACTCTGCTGTCCTAAGTGCTGACTCTGCATCGGATGTTAGTCAGCAAATGAAGGTTCGTTTGAAGGACTTCTCAGCAACAGGTCTCGGCTTAACAATTTCTGAGTTAAATAAGCACATCATTAAGCAAAATAAAACATTTTGGATCCATGCTATAAATGACTATAAATTTCATCGACCGATCGTTGCAGATGTCATGTATTTAAGTAAGGAAATCCAGGATAAAAGGTATCGATTCGGTGTGCAGTTACAACAAAGTTTACCCATCGAGGCTGTTAAATCTATCTTAGGCTAATCCCTACCATTTTGTGTTTAGCTTTACTTGTCTTGTAGAAGCTCTCTTCCTCATTGATGATTAATTAAGAGGGAGTGAGCATGGATCATATTTTTCTTTTTCCCGTCAGCAACGCCATTCTTTTTAAAAAAGTAAGTCTTCCTTTTCATGTCTTTGAGGATCGTTACAGAGAGATGATTTACGATGCTATTGATAAGCAAATTCCGGTTGGTGTCATATCCTTTGATCCCTATGATTATTATACAGGTAAAATTTGCGTGGCAGGTATTCCTCACATTCTTTCAACATATCCAGACGGAAAGCTTGATATATACATAACAGGTCAAACTAAATATCGAATTGGAAAATTAGTTGAAGATAGGGAGTATAAGGTTTTTGAAGTAAAAGAGCTTTATGAAGATATGGAAGTTGATGACGATCAACTGGGATTTGAAATTGATATCCTTAGAAATCTGTTAAAGCGTTGGGCCCTTCATTTCTTACCAGATCCTCTTCAGCGAGATAGTTTTGCTCAAAGCTTAGATGATGTTGAGTTGCTGGTAAACTTTTGCTCTGTATTTTTAGTGGATGAAGTTAAATTAAGGCGTGAGGTGATGGAGGCTTCAAGTCTCTATCAAAAAGTTAAAACTTTGATATACGCAATCGGCCCAAAAGAAATTTCTCTCGGGCCGTTTATGCCGACGCTTCGGTTTTAATTATTTTTTACCAGCAGCAATCTTTGCTTTAATTTTTAATTTTTTCTTCTTCTGAGCAGTACGACGGCTCATTTTAAGTTCAGTCTTCTTACGTCCGAAACCCATAAAATACCCTTTGTTGTGTTTTAAAAATGAATGCCTTATTGTAAAGATCTTATTATTGAATGACAATATTTAGGTTCTTTTACAAGGAGTATGTAAATGAGAATAGTTTTATTCATTATTGTGGCGATGTTCTCTTTTAGTTCTATTGCCCAAACAACAAGAAAAGTCACAATTGTAAATTATGAGACAGATGGTGGCGTTAAACAGTGGCTTCCAGGCACAATTATGGCAAAAAAAGGTGAGGAAATTGAAATTACGCTCATCAATAATGTTCCATCAGGTGTTCATGGTTTCCATATCCCAGACTTCAAAGTTCGTACTGAAGTGAAGAAAGGTGAGAAGAAAGTAGTGAAGTTTAAGGCCGATAAAGAAGGGCTTTTCGAAATGAAGTGCCATATGCACCCTGCTCATGTGGGTGGTCAAATCCTCATTTTACCTTAATCATTTTCGAGGGCCATTGCTTAGATTCTTAAGTTGGTGGCCCTTATCCCACACAAAGCTCCCAAGCCACATTAGTCCTGCAATAGGATGCACGAGTATCGACAAAATATTTTCTTGAAAAATAATGAAAGTAAAAATTCGATAAATAAGAAGTAAAAATAGAATTGCCAGAGAATAGAAGGGATGGATATCAAAAAAGAGGACAGGAAATATCCATATTAAACACTGGATGAGATAAGTAGCAACAGAATAATCATGCAGTGAGCCCGCATTCTGCCAAACCTTACCCATTTTTTGCCACAATGTTTTTAAGTCTGGCCCTAAATAAAGAGAGAAATGCTTTTCACCAAAACATAACTTCAAACCAATGGCCCGAGATCTAAATCCGTAAAAAAGAGATGATTTCCAGTTCACGTTTTCTGGAAAAAGTTCAAAATCAACTTTTCGGAATGCAATACAAAGATCACTCATATTGAGGAGAGGTTGTTTAAGTGAACGAGTTAAACGTTTAAAGCTCAAGAGGGAAATGAGGGCCAAATGAGGATTGAGTGTATAAAGGCAATCAACAGTCACATTCGGAGAATGAACTTGTGGAATAATACAGTAAGGTCCTTTGCTCTCTGTAAGTAATTTATCGACTCCAAAGAGTCCTTCTGAATCAAACTCAATATTGAGATCTGTTACTAGAATAGATTCAAGTGAGGACTCGATGGTGAGTCTATTGATAACATCAATAGCTGATTCTATATGGGTATTGTAGCTTGCCACTTGAAATTCCCGGGCAGTTAATTCCAAGATTTGCGGGTGGTCCATCGCTACAATAAAGTGAAGATCGTGAGGAGGATGAATGGATTTTAATCGATTGAGAAAATAGTTATCTAGAAAGTCACTATTTTTGACTTCGATGAGAACTAAAACTCCTGCTCCTGAAGAAACTTTTTTTATCTGCCTAGCGGTTAGACCATTCTTGATGATGATATAAATCTGCCTTGCCGCCAGTAAAAAAAAGATAAATCCAATCATTTTATAAGATTATCCCAGAACCTCATAATCTCATAGGCTAATTTGAAATAAGAGATCCTCTTAGCCTTAATTTTAGCTGGTAGAGTAGGCCTAGAAGAAGCACTCCTAAGAAAAGGTGAGGAGGTTGGGCCCAAGCAGGGAAATCCAGGTAATTCAGAACTATGCCAGAAGACGCCGTGAAAAGGGCCACAGCGACGATGATAATCGACATAAGTTGAGAAGTCCTGTCTGCCGTTTTAAGAAGATGAAACATAAAATAGATAAGAAGACCAATGAGAACAATTGAAAAACTTCGATGAATGAGAAAGAGTGCATCGAGTTGGGCGATTACCGTTTCCGGAGTGGCCACTTTGAGATCTCTGATCAAGTGATCAACTTGCTGTCTCACTTGAGTACCGAGAACCATTTGAATAAAGGCCACAGCAATAGACCAGTTGGCCAACCTATGCCCCGAGCTTTGTTTTTCCATGAGAAAATCTCCACTCAAATCCATGCAGTACTTTCTCAAGTAAATTAGTCCATAAAGAAGGAAAACGGCAAGAACCATATGGATGGTAATGATAAAGGGTTTAAGATGTGTAGAAACAACAATGGCACCAATTCCCCCCTGAATAAGAATGAGAATGAGTAGGCCCACACAAAACCAAGGAAGACTAGGTTCTGTTTTACGAACTCGGAAAGACTGTCCGAAAAGAAGAACAATGGATATACCGAGGATCACTCCCGCCAACCGGTTTATATATTCGGTCC
>CAYWMU010000065.1:0-12245 GCA_964459395.1 uncultured Bacteriovorax sp. | reverse complement strand
TCGTCCTGAGCCAGGATCAAACTCTCCAGTTAAATTTTTATGCTAATCCTGTTTCACAAGCTCTGATTCTCACTGCTATTGTTATCGGTTTTGCTCTTCTTTCTTTTGTTATCGCTCTCGTTTACAGGTCAGTAAAAGAGTTCGACTCACAAAATTCTAATGCGATTGCCATGGAAAACACTGAGGAGGAATAATAGCTGTGATTTTTATTCTTATTTCTCCCATTATCGTTTTTATCTCTGCAGCTGCTTTAGGAATGATCTCTTCCGGAAGAAAATATATTCAATTTTGTATCGCAAGTGTTGCTAGCTTGATGGCGATTCTCTCTTCTTCAATCATTCTATCATTGGTTTTGAAGAAGAATATTGTTGCGATGACAGTTGGAAGCTGGGTGGCGCCATATGGAATAACTTTTGTTGCTGATCGCTTCAGTGCCATAATGGTTTTAACAAGTAACTTGATCGGATTCTTTTGCATTATCTATTCTTACTTCGATATTGAAGACAATAAGATTCGTCATGGGTTTTATCCCATGCTGCTAGCTCTCTTTGCAGGGGCCAATGGAGCACTTTTAGCAGGGGACCTCTTCAATCTTTATGTATGGTTTGAAGTTTTACTGATTGGAGCCTTTTGCTTACTGACTCTAGGAAATGAAAGGAAACAACTTAAAGGATCTCTTCCTTATGTATTCATTAATCTTTTCGCTTCTACTATGATGCTTCTAAGTGTGGGGGCCCTCTATGGAGTGACAGGCTCTTTAAACATGGCAGAAATATCATTTCAGTTGGACTTAATAAGTAATATTCCTTTAAGACTGACAATGGCCATTCTTTTCTTTTTATCCCTTGCTATCAAAGCGGCCATCGTACCCTTTTTTTTCTGGTTACCCGCTTCCTATCATACACCACCGGTTACTGTGACTGCTCTTTTTTCTGCATTACTAACTAAAGTTTCCATTTATTGTCTCATACGTATTTTCTCTTTGTTTTTTCATACTGAGATCCTGGAGATTAAAACAATTCTCCTTATCATGGCTGCTCTTACAATGGTGATCGGCGTGTTCGGAGCTGCAGGACATGGTGATTTTAGACGTATCCTCTCATTCCATATAGTCAGTCAGATAGGTTATATGTTGATGGGCCTTGCCTTCTTTACGGCCTATTCTCTAGCAGGAGCTGCCTTATTTATTATTCATAATATGTTGATTAAAACGACTTTGTTTTTGATTAGCGGAATTGCGGAGAAAATTTTTGGGAGTGGTCTCTTAAAAAATCAAGGAAACCTTTACCGCAGTCACCCCATGCTCGCTGTTGTATTTCTCATGTCTGCCTTCTCACTAACAGGACTTCCTCCCTTATCAGGATTTTGGGGCAAGCTCATACTATCACAAGCAGGACTAAGGACCGGGCAAGGTGTTATAGTTGGAGTGTCTTTATTTGTTAGTCTTATTACTCTTTTTTCGATGACTAAAATTTGGCTCCATTCTTTTTGGAGTAGTGAACATCAGAGAAATGGTGGAATAGGCGCCATTATTTATCCAGTGTATATTCTATGTTTTATCTCTTTTGCTCCAGCATTATTCCCAGGCCCGATTCTTGAATATTTCTTGGCCATCGGGGAGGACTTAATGCGGCCATCTCTCTACAGAGATGCTGTACGTTCCTTGAGGGAGGTAAGTAGGTGATAGTTATTTTGTGGAATATCGTTCTTGCTTTGTTTTGGTCTGCTATTTCTGGCGATTTCAATGTGACAAGTCTTGTCTTAGGTTTAGTTGTCGGAAACTTAGTCCTCTATCTCGCCAATAGTGCTCTCGATATTTTTTGGTATTTCCTAAAAATTAAATCTTTTCTATTCCTGGTGGGGATGCTTTTTATTGAACTTATTCGTTCTTCCCTTCATATAGCTTTTGATATTGTGACCTTCAAGGGTCACCTACGCCCAGGGATTATTCGAGTACCATTGGAGGTTACAACTCCAGCGGAGATTACAATGTTATCCAATATGATTTCTTTTACCCCCGGAACTTTATCGTTAGATCTATCTCATGAAGCTAAAGTTCTTTATGTTCACGTAATGTATCTACCTAAATCGTTAAAGGATGTAGCACCTAGTTTAAAAAGAAAATACGAATCTCTTGTTTTAGAGTTGTTGAGATGATGATTTTTTTAAAGATAACCTTAATCCTTTTGAACTGCGCCTTTTTTTTTCTTCTTGTAAGATTATTCAAAGGGCCAACTACTGCTGATCGAGTAGTTGCCATCGACTTGATTGCAGTAACAAGTGTTGGTTTTCTTCTTCTTATATCTCTAATGACCAATGAGCCTATTTATATTGATATTGCGATAGCTTTAGCATTTGTTGGTTTCTTAACAACAGTTTCTTGTTCAAGATTTATTCTTTATGAGGGGAAAAATGGAGATAATAGAAATCATTAGTGGGATTTTTCTTTTACTTGGTGGAAGCTTTATTTTTATAGCTGCCCTCGGAGTTTTACGAATGCCTGATGTCTATACACGTATTCATTCATCTACCAAGGCCGGAACACTAGGAATAGGACTCATTCTTCTCAGTATGGCCACCCATTTTAGAACAGGAGAAGTCATCACTAGATCCATAGCTACTATTTTCTTCATTGTTCTTACTGCTCCGGTTTCCGCTCAACTCATTGGGATGGTGGCCTATAAGTCTGGGGCCAAGTTATGGAAAGGAAGTGTCGTTAATCAGCTTAAAGGAACTGATTCTTAACTTCTATGAATAGCGTCACTCCTCTGTTATTATTAGCTGAAAATAGAGGGATTAAATATGGAAGACGGACTGTTTCTAGATAAAGAAGACAAGAAAAAAATGGCAGCATTACTTAAAGAATTAGAAGTCCTGAAGGCCGAGCAGAAGGAGTTTGCAAGTAATAACAAAAAGCTAACTACAGAGGAAAGAGAGAAGTGGAGAGTTGTTTCTAAAAGAACAAATGAAATCCATATAGAAATTAAAGAATTAAGAGTAAAAAATATACTTGAAGGTGGAAGATAGTGGACCTAGGGATCAGAATTTTCATCGATGGTGATGGCTGCCCTGTAAAAGAAGAAACCTATAAGGTTGCTCTCCGCTATCAAATACCCGTTATCGTAGTGGCCAATAAACGTATGCAGACCCCTTTGCATCCACTTATTTCAATGGTTGTCGTTTCTGAGGGGCCTGATGAAGCAGATAACTGGATCGCCGAGAATATTTCTGCCCATGAGATCTGTATAACCACAGATATTCCACTCGCCGACCGCTGTCTCAAAAAAGATTCCTTTGTAATTGGTGCCCGTGGAGATGAGTTCGATGAAGATATGATTGGTGATGCTTTGGCCACTCGAGAACTGATGAAGCATCTTCGAGAGCTAGGAGAAGCTAAAGGTGGTCCGCCACCTTTTGAACAAAGAGATCGTTCAAAATTCTTAGGAACCCTCGATCGGGTTATACAAAAAGTTATACGTAAGAAAAAGTGAGTTAAAGCGTCTTAAGGGTTGCTTAAGAAGAGGACTTTTCACAATAGTCTATTTAGACGGTTGGGAATTTCTTGATTTTTATCTCATTGATTTCAATTAAAGAGCAGTCAAACAGTTGTTTTAATTGAGGCAATAAGTTCTACATGGGTCAACTTTTCTTAATTTAAAAGGCAAGTGAGTCGATAAATTAAGTGTATGAGCGGTCTCAAAAGAATCATTATACTTTCAGGTTTCTTCCTCTTTATTGGGGTAGGCTTTTCTAATGGTATTTTTTTCAAGAAAAATACCGTGGTAGAAGAGGTCATTGAATATGATGAAGTTATAAAAAAAGTTAAAAAAGTAAAAGTTTATAAAAGAGAACCCGCTGCTAATGAAACTTTACCTATTAAAGATTCTTTTGGAGAGAGTCCAGCTGTTAGAGAAACTTTAGATGAGCATGATGCTTTTGTTGAAGAAGGTTATGGATTAGAAGAAGTATCAAATGATGGTGGTGGACAAAATTATTCAGGCACACAGCCTTCTCAAATAACTTCATACGGTTCAGGAAACTTTGCTGGAGGATCAGATTATGCTCCTTCAGCAAGCTCCAATTCAAGATCAAATCCCAATACACAATCAAATGATGCCAAAACAGGAAGTAGTACTCCTTCGGGTGGTTTCTTAGTTTCCAACGTTACTCCCCCTCCTGTTCAACCAAGCGTAGGAACTGGAAGTAGGCCTACATCAACTAGACCAAGAAAAGTTTCATTCAGTGTTCGCTCCATTGCGCTAATGAATGGTGAACTCGTCATCCAGGGTGATAACTTAAATGCAGTTAAAAAAATTACGATTAATGGTAATTCTTACTCTGCAAACTTAATGAGTATCTCTACAACGCCCTCTAAAATAATTGCGATGGGGATTTCAGGACTACAGCTGGCCCTGGGTAAAATTTATAATGTTGTTCTCTCAGATGCTCATGCATCTTCATCTTTTCCTATCGAATTAGAAATTCAAGATGGCTCAATATCCGCGAGAAAACTTTCTCCTCTTAGCTCAGCAGAAGACGGCTTTGTTCTTAAATGGGATTCCATTGGCCAAACGTGGGTAGCTGCTCCTGATGAAGTGGGAGAAGGTCCAGATGGTGGTATTCTTTCTATCGAGAAGGGCATAGGGATTGCTGGCCAAGGAAGTGTTATTACGACCAATGGTTTAATTTCGGTTGACGTTGGTAGTGATGCTCATCAGATTCCTCAGTTTGATGAGAATAAAAAACTTAATTTTAAAGAAGATAATATATTGGCCTTTAAGAATGCTGATGATGAAGAGTATATCTTTGGCATATCGACTGCTGGAGAGTTTGAATTTCGTAAGCAAGATATTAATGATGATATTGTTCTTTTTAGAGTTGCCGGCGATGAGATCTTAATCAATGGTGAAAGAATTTGCTTGAGTGGAGGAACTAATTGTCCAACGACCGGTGGAGATTATGTCTCAGGGATAAATGTCAATCCTCCTCTTATTGCTTCAGGAACTGATACTGTCACACTCTCAATAGGTGTTGATAATTCAACGATGGCCGTTAATGGCAGTAATGAGTTAACGATTAAAGACTCAGCGATTACTGCTCCAAAGCTTTCTCAAATGGGAGCAACTCCTGGGCAAGTGATGAAGTGGACAGCTTCAGGCTGGGTTGCCGCTGACGATCTTAATACAGGAATAACAGTTGAGACTGATCCCAAAGTTCGGGCCTTTGCTCACAAAGATAATGTTGAACCTCCAACTTGTGATCCTCATCAAACTTTAAGTTATGTTGCTGCTCCTGTTGAAACTTTTACGTGTATAGATATTGTTTTAAACAATGATCAAATTGATCAAGTGGTTGCAGCTTCGGTTGAAGATCTTATTATTGATGGTAAGACTGATGTTGCCCCATCTCAGAATGCGGTCCACGATGCTCTTGCTTTAAAACAAAATAATATCACGGGCACAAGTGATATCACGATGAAGTATTTAAAGCTCATGACTGATGGAGCTTTTTGGATAAGAATTAAGGCCCCGCCCCTTACCACTCAGAACATTACTTTTACACTTCCTCCAAGTGATGGAACTGCTGGACAAGTTTTAAAAACAGATGGTGCAGGAAATCTTGGTTGGGTGAATTCTACAGAAGGAAGCGTGACAAGCATATCTGCTACTCCGCCGCTTGCTGCAAGTGCCACTGGAGGAGTGACAACTATTTCTCTTAATAATGGAGGAATAAGTGATGCTCATGTTAATGCTGGTGCCAGTATTGCATGGTCGAAGATTAATAAAACAGGGGCCAATGCTTCTGACCTTGGCGCCGTTCCATTAACGAGAGAGATTAATCCTGGAGTTGCTCTTAGTGGGGGAGGAGATTTATCTTTAGATCGAACTCTAAGCGTCAACGTTGACATGACAACTATTGGAGTGAATGGATTAAATCAATTAAGTCTTGCTACCGGTGGTATTACCAATGCTCATATTAATGATTCAGCAGCCATTGCATGGTCAAAGCTTGACCCTACAGGAATTCCAGAAATCATTGCTGGAACAGGTCTACTTGGCGGTGGAGATCTAACAACAGATAGAACTTTAAACGTTGATGTTGGAACCACGGCAGGTAAAATTGTTCAGCTGGATGTTGATGGAAAACTTCCGGCAGTTGATGGGAGTAATCTTACAAATGTTGGGAAATGGGAAGATGCTGTAGGCGGTATATCCTATATAGAAGGTAAAGTAGGGATTGGAACCGATGGGCCGAGTACTAAACTTCATATTAAAGATGATACTTCATTTGATTTGAATAATCGAACAGGAACGCTCTTTCTAGAAGGGAAGTCAGAGACTTCTGCAATTGGTGCTTATGGAGGATCTTTAATTTTTTCTCGATCTATTGGGCAGAGAAGAGCTGCTGCCATTACTGCTCAACAGGACATTCTTGATGGAGATGTTGTGGCCCTTACGTTTTTAACCAAGGCGACTACAAATTCTGATGATATTCTAACTGAAAGAATGAGATTAAGCTCTAGTGGGGATTTAGGGATCGGAGTTACAAATCCTACATCTCGATTACATGTATCACAAAATCAAACGACTCAGATAGACGATACTCCAATGGTTTATATGAGTACAACGGGTACCGCAACTGATAATAAAGGGGCGATACTTTGGCTTCATTCTACACGGCAGGAAGGCAATGATAATGCTGACTTGTTTAAGGTTTCGAATGCTATAGGTACAAAACTCACAGTTCGAAATACTGGAAAAGTTGGTGTGGGAAGTGCTACTCCGAATGAACTCTTAACAGTAGATGGAGTTTTATCTCTTAGAGAAGTATCAGCGCCTTCTTCCACAGCAAACTACGGAAAGCTCTATACTAAAACAGATTCAAAACTCTACTTTATGAATGATTCTGGAGTTGAAACAGTCTTGGGTTCTTCGGATGGTGGTACTCCTGGAGATAACACAATTACATCTGCTAAAATCGCAGATGGCACAATTACAAATGCAGACATTTCTTTGATTGCTAATATCGATGCTTTAAAAATTGGAACTGGTGCAATTTCGAATACAGAATTAAATTATCTCGATGGAGTGAGTTCAAACATACAAACTCAATTAACAACTATAAATAACCGCTTTCCGGCCGGAACTACAGCTCAGTATGTTCGTGGTAATAACACAGTAGCGACTCTTGATACTTCCGTCGTTCCTGAAAATGGAAATTTATACTTTACTGACGCTAGAGTAAGATCCACTCCATTAACCGGTTATGCACTAGGCTCAAACGTAGCTCTAACTGGCTCAGATAATGTTCTAGGAGCAATGGGGAAACTTCAAGGACAAATTTCTGCGAGTAATACGGCCATAGCTTCACATGCAACAGCGATTAGTGCTCTTAATAATAAGGGGCAGTGGGATAAGAGTGGGGTAAATCTTTATTATAATGGAGGAAGAGTTGGAATTGGGACAAGTAATCCTGACTTCACTTTGAATGTAAATAATGATGATGGTGTAGCTACGGGAGAGCATCCTATTGTTGCGATCAATAGAACGACAACTTCACCTGGTGCTGTTGTTATGGGTTATAAAGCGGATGGGACAAATGTCACAGGAAGCTTCATTAGACAAGGAGGGTCAGCAGGTTTCCTCCAAATTGGTACATTACATGCTCCAACAGCAGTACATTTAACAAGTGATGGCAAGATTGGTATAGGAACTACAGTTCCTCAAGCTGCATTTGATATTAGAGCGAACCGATGGGGAGCAAATCCTCCGCAGCTTACTATTACAGGATCAAGAGCTGCATTGGGGTTCTATGATAATAATCATGTAGGTGATAACGTTTTTGCATTTGAAAATGGTGAAGGAACCTTTCATATCTATTCTACTGCACATACAGCTGATGATTGGGGATATGATGAAAAAATTTCTAGATTAGCTGTAAAAGGAGACTCTGGGAATATCGGAATTGGAACAATCGTTCCCTCAGAAAAACTAGAAGTCGCAGGTAATGTTAGAGCTGCCGCTTATCTCTATACCTCAGACCGCCGTTTAAAAGAAAATATTGAAACACTAGAAGGATCATCAAATAAAGTCCTCGGTCTTCGCGGAGTTGAGTTCGACTGGAAAGAAAATGGTGAGCATGAAATAGGTTTTATTGCTCAAGAGGTTGAGGAGATTGAACCTAACTTAGTGGTTACATCTGAGGTAGATGGAGTCAAAGCCGTGAAGTATGCCAACATTGTGGCCCTTCTTGTGGAAGCTTTCAAAGAGCATCATCAAAGGATCGAAGAGAACCAAAAAATGTTCATGGTAATGAACCAAGGACTTAATGAACGAGTTACAAGTCTTGAGAGAGGAGTGGCCTCTTTAAAAGAGGAAAATCAAAAGTTAAAAGAAGAAAACCAAAAATTGAGAGAAGATCTTGAGTTAATCAAGAAACATCTTAAACTGGAATAATGAAAATCCTTTTGCTCCTTCCTTTATTTATTCTTTCGCAAAGTACTTATGGAGTAGGAAACCAAGGGACGGGATATATTGTTCCCCAGGGAACAACTGTACGAATCAATGAACATGGTACTTGTAAAAAAGTAAATAATGGCAGTGCTAGTTATCATTTTTTTATCGGGGCCAAAATACCAGTGGAATGGAATAGCTTTCTTGCAGACCCTCCTCCTGGTATGACTCTTACTAATTGTGATGCTACTTACCGTTCTTGTCTTGATATTAAAAAAGCTAATCCAAGTGCTACAAGTGGTAAGTATACTATTGATCCTGATGGAGTGGGAGTCGGGTACTCTGCCATTGAAACTTATTGTGATATGACGACTGATGGTGGTGGATGGACGTTGGTTTGGTCAAATACAAGAGAAGGGACAAATAAGCCAACTAAGAACTTATCATGGGTTTCTGCGACTACAACGACACCGCTATGTTCACTGGCCCAAGGAGCGGCAACGGGGTGTTCCTATTTAAATAATAATAAGGAAACATTCAACTACTTCATTGGGATTGATTGGTGGAGCCGTATCACTGGACATAATAAGAATATAGAATTCATGTATCAATGGTCTTCTAATTACGGTCAGCCTATTGAACAGATGAGTAAGTTTAATATTCGAAGAAGCAATGATTCAAGACTATTTACTTTTGAAGCCAATAATTTATCTATCCTAACAGGAACTCGAACTCCTGGAATTTATCTCTATCACTTTGGAAATAAATACCCTCTTTCAACAGCAGACTTTCACAATTCTCCTCGTCAATCAAGTTGTAATACAGTTTTTGATGGAGCTCCTTTTTGGTATGGGAGTTGTTGGAATGGAAGCATTATTGGAGGAGCAGAAGTTTTAGGGTCCAGTTATTTAAATGGTGCCTATTACGATGGTTCAAATACTAGTTGGGGAGTTCCTACTGGAACAGGTGCTGGTAATGGTTGGTTCTTTGTTAGAGAATATGATTACCTCGCTAATTGCACCGAAATAAAATCTAAGTTTCCTTTATCTCCCTCTGGAAAGTATTGGATTGATCCAGATGGAACAGGAGGAAATCCTCCCTTTCTTGCTAAATGTGATATGGAAACAGATGGAGGTGGTTGGACACTTCTTATGAATCAGAAGGTGGATAGTGGTGGATACTTTAGTGATGCGACTCAGGCAGAACTTTATAATGTAGAGAATGCCGATGCTGATCTTTATTCTGTTCTTTCCTACACGGAAGGTTTTAGATCTTTACATGGAAATTTTACTTTCAAAATTAATTGGCCCGGTTATTCTCAACGAAATATTTGGCGTCAACTAACTAATCCAGCAGTTGATCAACCGGTGAGTGGCTACTTTCCTTGAAGTATTGACGCTTCTTTAAATCACTGGGGAGGACTTGAGAGGAATTGTTCTCTTAGTTGTTCAAAGACTTTCATTGATGGTTCAGTCAACAGCGGCGACTGGTTTTATGCTGTAGCATCTTATCAAAATTATGGCGGTGGAATTCCTAGTTCCCAGGATGTGCTAGCGGATAATACAGTCGGTGTTAATCAAACCCAATTTTGGGTAAAAGATGATTCTTTTCTCCTACGTGAGCCAAGAGACTGCCAAGAAATTCTTGAATACGGACTCTCAACAGGGAATGGTCTTTATTGGATCGATCCAACGATGTCTGGAAGTTCAACTCAAGTTTACTGTGATATGACTAGTGATGGTGGTGGATGGACTTTAGTCTTTAACCACAATATTGCTGGCGGATATTTTTCTAATGCTACTGATGCGATGTCAAAGAATCCATCTGTTCCAACGAGTAATCTGTATTCTATTCTTGATCGTCTTGATGAATTTAAGGCCAATGATCGCTATATATTTAAAATTAATTGGCCAGGATATGTTCCACGAAACATTTGGGTACAGACAACTAATCCTACAGTTGATCAACCAATCCAAGGATATGTAGGACTACAGATCGATGCTACCGATAGAGGCTGGGGAGGACTTGAAAGAAATTGTTCTGCCGCTTGTGTAAACTCTTTAATGGATGGTTCTCCAGGAGTTGCTAATTGGCATTATGCTATTGGAAGTTTTATTCCTTATGGAAATCCTGCTGGAATTCCTACAACAGATCTTGTTGCCGCATCAAGTGCAGGGGCCCCTCACGTTCAGTTATGGACTCGAAGATCTGAGGGACAATTTACTAAAAGAAGCTGTAAAGAAATTTTAGAGGCAGGCCTTTCTACAGGAAACGGCTTATATTATATTGACCCCGATGGAGTAGGAGGGGACCTTCCGTTTAGAGTTTATTGTGATATGACGACTGATGGTGGTGGCTGGACAAGAGTTGCCTATTCTCAAGGGACGGTTACTTCAGGAACTGTGCCAAATGATTTTATGGTGCAAACATTAAGAAAGCATTTTCTTGGATTAACAACTGTCAGTAATACAGCAGCTTCTATTAACGTGGAGTGGTTTTCAAGAGTCGTAGGAACAAGTGATGCCATGTTAAAGGCACCAGTTTATACCGGTTCTCCATTCATTGATAATGGATTAGGAGAGTGGAACTATGATGTAGCAAGGTGTACGGGAGTTCTAAGACATACTTCAAGAACAGCAGGATGCACTGGTCAGAATGCCAATGATAACTACAACCATGCAGATATGTTCAATATTGCCTTCAATGGGGGAAATGAGGCCATTGTTCCACACTACAATAATAACTCAGGTGGAGAACTTTGCTACTCAGGTAAAGGAGATTGCTCCTTTGAATTCTTCCTGCGCTAGTGGCATCTTCCTTGCTTTAAAATCACCAAGAGGTGATTTATGAAAAAAAATGTCCATGATTATGAAAGAGTCTTTCGCTTTTTAGCAGGTGGTTTCCTGACATCTTTGGCCTTCTGGGGACCGAAAAATAAAGCGTTTCTAAGTTTCTCAGTGCTAATGGGAACGGGTTTAGTAGGAACTTGCCCTCTCTATTCTGCCCTTGGAATTAGTACTTGTAGCTCAGCTGAAAAAGATTTGAATAACAAATATTTTCCTAAGCAAAGTACTTCTGAGCGAGCAGCAGGACAGCCTATTGTAGGTCTGACTTAAATTTTCTGTCTTACTTGTTCAAGATAAGGTTTAAGTTCTTCTTCGGTAAGCGTTTCTTTTTCTAAGAGTTCGCTTGCCGATTTTCGTAAAAGTGATTCATTGGTTTTTAAGAATTGGATTGCTTGATCAAAAGCTTCTCCGACAAGATTTTTAACTATTTGGTCAATGAGATTAGCTGTTTCAACACTATATTTTGAACTCATATAGCTACTACGATCACCAAGATAGTTTGGCCCCGTTTCTTCATAGGAGACATGTCCTAATTCTTCAGACATTCCGTATCGAAGCACCATTTCTCTAGCGATACTTGTTGCTTTGGCAAGATCGTCGGCAGCACCTGTAGAAAAATGGGAGAAGATTATCTTTTCTGCTGCTCGCCCCCCCATCAAAGTTGTCATCTTATTTTGTAACTCTTCTTTGGTCATAAGATAGCGGTCTTCAGTAGGGCGATGAATTGTATATCCAAGAGAGCCAATTCCTCGAGGGATAATTGAGACTTTATGAACGGCTTCTTCTTGACTAAGATGCATACCTACGAGTGCATGACAAATTCCATGATGTATGTGGGCCCGGTAATGACTTTAATATTCTCGTTTCAGCTACCTTTAGGGGTTGTTTTGTATTGGATTTCAGGGTACGTGTTTCAAATATTCCAACAGTTGTATATAAATAAATT